>CAJUNI010000025.1 GCA_910587945.1 uncultured Parvibacter sp. | reverse complement strand
ACATAAGGACGGGTAGACCAATTCGGCTTCAAGGATGGCCTGTTCAGCGTCGTCTAAAGACGGCACGATGAATGGATTAGTCCCCGACAGCATCTCGTAGGTTATGGCCGCAAGCGCCCATTCATCGGTGCGCGCATCCAAGTCCTCAAGATTCATTTGCTCCGGCGGCATATAGCCAATGGTGCCACCGTTTGTACTGCCCGGCTCCCCGCCTTCCACCAGCCGGGCCAGGCCGAAGTCCGTAACTTTAACAATGCCTTGGGTATTGACCAACACGTTGTCAGGCTTGATATCAAGATGGAGCACATTGCCTGCTTGGGCCGCTTCCAGCGCAAGCGCAATGGCATCCACCACTGCAGCCACCAAATCGAGGGTGATGCTATCCCCTGCCTCACGCAAAAGCGCCGTCAGGGTCTTTCCCTCCACATATTCCATGATGATGTAGGCCACGTTGTTGTGCACTTCGCAATCGTAGACCGTCACGATATGCGGATCTGAAAGCTGTGCGGCGGTACGCGCTTCTTCGAGGCCGGGAATATGATCGAACAGATCATCGTCGTCGAGCTCAATGGACTCGGATAAGGTCGCAAGATCGTTCGAGCTTTGAGGCTGTTCGGATGTTGTTTGGAGTTGCTCCCACGCGGCTTGGGGCACCATAGCTTCGCCCGAAGAAACCGCTAGGCTCTCCCCTTCTCCTTGTTCGGAAGCGGAAGGGAACGGCTCGCCCGGCATAACTGCGGCAGCAGTGCTGTCGAGAGCAAAGGCCGCATCCTCATCAACTGGCGCAACTTCCGCAATCGTCTGGGGAACAAAAGCGACAGCATCGTCAACCGCTACAGCCCCCGCAGAAGCAGCAGCAACATCCCCATCGATCCCCGTCGCTCCCCTACCAGAATCTGCATCCCATGGGTCGGTCGCACGGCTCCCAACAGGCACTTCTGGCTCAAACGTGATTTCGGGCATACCCTGGGCACTCGGAGCCACCGCCTCCGCGCCTGTCGCACCATCGGTTCCCTGCGCTACCGTCAACGGATCAGCGGGCGCTGGCTCAAAAACCGCACCACGAATAGCCTCATGAACCCGCTTGTGCTTGGCCGAAAGGCGCTCCCGTTCTTGGAAGAAGGCTGGCTCGGAAGGAACCCACAACGAGCCGGACTCTACCTGGGAAGACGTCCCCGCCCCGGGGGCATACTGAGACGCAGCACTCTCGAAACCATCATTACTCGAGAAAGATTCCGGCGCCACGGAAAGCGCTGGTGCGGAAACCTGAGCCGGCGACGCATGGCGAGATCGCGCTAATTTGCGCTGAAACTCAGCCTCAAAGGCCGCATCGTCATCATCTTCATCTTCAACGGCGCTCTCAACTTCGGCAGTGTCCGCGAAATCAGAGGGAACACCAACACGTTGGTCCCGCGACTCGCCCATCTCACGGTCGGCACTGCTCTCAGAAAAATCAATACTCCAGGCTCCCGCTGGAGCGGCAATGATTTCACTCACGTCCGTGGTGCGCACGGCCGCTTCTTGGGGCTGCACGCTCTGGGGCTGCCCCAACGATGCTGCGGGCTCCTCTTCCCAGGGTGCAAGCTCAACTGCCTCAGCCGTCGCAACCGCATGTCCCGCATCCTCCACGCCTGAAGCTGCAACCCCAGATTCCGCGTCCCCCGATTCGCCCGCCAGCGCTTCTTGGACGACGACTGATGCCGGCGCTCCTGAGTTAGCCTCATCCATCTCCGCAGATAGCGCGGGAGAAAACTGGGTATCGTCCCCCATCAGGGCCGCAAGCGCTTGGGCCTCATCGGTGGCAGCAAGAGCCATTCCTTCGTTTTCGGCCAAAAGCTCCGCCAAACGCGCCTCGGTAGCCAGCAATCGAGCCCGAGCCAAATCCGCTTCGGACAAGGGAATAGACTTGATGGCCACGTCACGCTTGAGCCGCGTGTCGTAGGCATGCTGAACCGTGCCATAGCCGCCTGAGCCGATGGCTTCAATAATGCGATATCTATCCAACAGGAGTTTTTGCCGTGCCACGGGGCGCCTTCTCTGGTGGGTTTCTGTTGCGTGTAAGGCTGCTGTACTCGGAAAAGACAACAACCGCACTAAGCGAAAACACGGTTCCCGCTTAGGTGGGTAGTGTGGCCTTATCCTACCACAGCCGCCCCAAGGCCGCGACCGCTTCTTCGGTGGCCTGCCCCGCCGCAGGAAGCCGTGATCACTTCCCCTGCGTTCGGCAGGCTTAAGCGGAACTACGACCATTCTTCGGCGCTTACTGAAGTTCAGGGGGTCGCACCCGCTCCTGACACCCCTGCCAGCCCACACTCAGGCGCTCGGGTGAGTTTCAGTTGCGTAAAGTTCTTTCAATGTCAGCGCACCACTCACACCCAACCGGTAGGATGAAACCTTAGGCGTCGGCTCAGTTGTTGGCCAGGATCACGGCCAGCAGAGTCGGCCACCAAGCGCGCTCGTTAGAAACGTGCGCTCCCGAAGCTCATCCCTCACGATAAGGAGATCATCATGGGAATCTTAGATGGAAAAGTAGCCGTTGTTACCGGTGGCACTCGCGGCATTGGCTATGCCATTGTGAAAGACTTTTTGAAGAACGGCGCGAAGGTTGCCCTTTGCGGTTCGAAGCCTGAAACCGCTGATAAAGCGCTCGCTAAGCTGGCCGAAGAAGGCTATAGCGAAGGGGTTATGGCTTTAGCCCCCAACCTGACCGACCCGACTGCGGTTAAAGAGGCCTTCGATTCCGTCGTTAAAAACTTCGGTCGCCTGGACATCCTCTGCAACAACGCTGGCATGAGCTCCCGTACGGCTCTTGCCGACTACACGGTGGACGAATTCAAGCAGGTCATGGACTTGAACGTAACCGCGACCTTTGTGTGCAGCCAAGCGGCTGCTGAAATCATGCGAGCCCAGGGCGAAGGTGGCAGCATCATCAACACCTCCTCGATGGTATCCAAGTATGGTCAGCCCTCTGGCTGCGCTTACCCCACCTCCAAGTTTGCCGTCAATGGCTTAACCCTTTGCTTGGCGCGCGAACTGGCCGCCGACAACATCCGCGTGAACGCCGTGGCACCTGGTGTCACCCATACGGACATGGTGGATGTGCTTCCCGAAGAACTCATCAAGCCCATCATCGATTCCATTCCGCTGATGCGCATGGCAGAGCCCTCCGATATCGCCAACGCCTTCCTCTACCTGGCCTCTGATATGGCCTCTTACGTTTCGGGCGCTGTCCTCCCCGTAGACGGGCTGGCTCGCTCTTAATCGCTCGCTCCACCAGCAAATGACTCCTGGGTGGTGAGGTACACACTCCGCCACCCAGGATGCTGCGGCTCCCGTGCCCTCAGACCATCAGAACCCCAAGCTCCACCACCTCACTTGAGTGTTGTCAGCCTCATGGAGACTCAAATTCCTCCTAGGCGCATCTGCGTTGTTCTCTATACTGCGTAGCTATGACAAACGCGGAGAAAGATCGGCAGACCCTTGAGGCTATTGGCTTCATCTATTGTCGCGCCCATCACCTCGATGAGCCCAAGGATGCCCAAGGCCTGTGCCCTTCCTGCCGCGAAGCCATTGAGGGCACGCTTCTCAAAACCCTTCAGTGCCCCTACAACCATGCGGGCAATTGCCAAGACTGCACTATTCACTGTCAGCGGGGCGAATCCCAAGCGCGCATCAAAACCATCATGGCCTATGCCGCGCCTCGTATGCTCCTGCGCCATCCTGTTATGACCGCGCGCTATCTGGGCAAAAAATTGCGGCCTTCTCCCTCTAAGAAAACAACCTAGTCAGCACATTTTGTCGCTTCCGTAACCATCATTTCCCCTCGGCAACGGTTCGCTGCCGCGCTCTTCACAAGCCCCCATTGTTCGAACGATTGCCTCCCTCGCTTCCTAGGATGAAGTCAGTCATCTTTAGGAGGTAGAGCCATGTCGGCCGTAACAAAAAAACTATCGCTCACCCTTCTTGCCTTTGCGGTGATCCTCGGAATTACCCTTCCGGCGCTGTCCTATGCAGACACCACCACCGACACAGCAAGTCAGGATGCTGCCACCGAAGCCAATCTCGAGCCCTCGAGCGCTGAAGAGGCAGTGGAAGCCACCTTACAAAACGCAGCCCTTGATGCTGCCGAAGCTGCCAATACCGCTGAAATTTTCACGGGCGCCAATAATCAAAGCGACGAAGCCGTCGCTGGGGAAGCCTCTTCCTCAACCACATCCGGCAACACCAACACCGACGGTCAAGCCGCGGAATCTCAGCCCGCCACAGACTGCGTAGTCACGCTGGAGTACTGGGAAAACATGAATTACGAAGATGAAGATAACCCCGCTAACGACGAAGGCCGTCGTCTGCTCGGTACCTACCAACTCACAGGTCTCACCGAAGGTCAAATAATCAATACCTGGGACTATGTAGTTGATATCCCCGGGCACTTCTTCTGGGATGCATGGCCGGCACGCCTCGTAGTGAGCTCAAACCCTGACGACAACGTCATTAAGTTGTTCTACTTCAAACTATGGAATGCGGAATACACCGTTAATTACTATCTCATGGTAAACGCGGATCTGAGTGCCGACAATTGGTCGGAAGCCCTCGCGCCCGATGATGTCGAATTCATCAAAATGGGTTCTGAAACCTTTACGAACCAACGCTTTGATCAGCTCGTAAAGGGCGATGCCTATGAATACAAGATCGATGGTACCTATGTCGTAGATACCTATCCGGCCGAGATTCGTTTGGGCGTTGACAACGATGACAACGTCATTAACGTCCTCTACGTGCCCGATTCAGCCAACCTTCCGGATGGCGCTCCGGGGCCGGGCGATAACGAGCTGAAACCCGATCCCAGCGAACCCACCACCCCGCCGGATAACGGCAATGGTGGCACCACCACCCCGCCGGATAACGAAGGCACCATTCCCCCTGATGATCCCACGGGTGGCGTGACCACACCTGGCGATGGCACCACCCCAGATCTCCCCGGAGATACCGAATTCGACAAGGACGATTTCGAATCCGTGCTACCTCCCGATGACGAAGTGATTGATGACTTCATTAACAGCGGCGATGCTGACGACACCATCGAGATTACCGACGAAATGATTGAAAACCCCGTTCCGCCTTCGGAGGCTGAATATGTCCGCAACGTCTACGAAACTGGCTTGCGTCAAGGTGAAACCCTTGCTCAAACGGGTGATACCACCGCTATGGCCATTGTAGGAACCGTGGCCGCGCTGGCCGCCGTTGCCGCCATCGTTGCCTTTGTCGCGTGGCGTCGCAGCCAGAAGAAAGAAGCGAGCGAAGCCTAACGGTCGGGTGCGCTGAGGTATTCACCTTGCTGATCATTCCTGCGGCGGATTACCCCTTGCGTCCGTTATAGCCTTTACGTTATGATAGCGAACGCTTTCGACTCAGTCGAAGTTATGCGGGTGTGGCGGAATTGGCAGACGCGTACGGTTCAGGTCCGTATGGGCTTACGCCCATGAAGGTTCAAGTCCTTTCACCCGCACCAGAAAATTTGCAGGCCAGACGGTTTTCCGCCTGGCCTGTTTTCTTTCACGGGTGGTGATGGCGGTCGCCGTCGGCCCGGGCTCTGCAGCTCTTAGTCGAGCCCTGCATTGCCAGCCCGAACACTGCGCGCGCCACTCAAACTGCCCACCCGGGCGTCGAGTCACTTTCTCCTTACACGCTATCCGCCCGCAGCGCTTCTACTACGTTATCGGCTTTGCAGCGATGCATGCCATAGGCCACTGATAGCGCCATAGCTACCACGGTAAGCACCAGCGCTAAAGCCGCATAGAGCCAGGGAATCATAAAGCCAAGACCACGCAAAGACTGGGCAATCATCATCCACAGCAGGTAGGACACACCAAGGGACAGCAGAAGGCCGGGGACCAAACCGGTGATGCCAAAGCTCATGCACTCGTCCATGATGAGTGAGCGGAACTGCTTGTTCGACAAGCCCACCGATTTCATCACCGCAAACTCGCGACGGCGCAGAATCAAGCTATTGGTGACCGTGTTGAAGACGTTCGCCAAGGCAATGAGCGCCAAGATAATGGTGAAGAGCAGGCAGAACACATTTACCACCAGGGCCAACATCTGGGTTGAGTTAGCTTGATCTGCGTAATCCACATAGCTGTAGTAATCCAACTCGAAGGTACTTTCATCATGGAAATAGCCCGCGCAAACACTGGCCAGTTCCTCGCACAGCGCCTCGTGATCGCCATCTTTCGCATCAAAATAGCTGGTAAATGCCGGTTCATGAGTACCGAAGGAGTAAGAAGCGGCCAAGGATACGGGCACAATAAGCGTGAGATCTTCCCCGGGGCCGCCCATCACGGCAGGTGGATCCGTGGCAAGGGCTGTCACTTCCAAAGAAGTGGTGGCCAACGCGAGAGAATCCAGAGGGATCACGTCAGACTCGTCATCCTCTGCCTGGAAGTCAAATCCCACGATGGCAAAGCGATCCGCTTCCCCTTCTTTCTCTGGCTCCCAGGCCACACCTAAGCTGTCAATTTCCTTGCCCTCATAGGTGGCGTCATCAATCACTTCGAGCGTACCCGTGCTCCGCAGCATTTCACAGAGCTGATAGACCGATCCATCATTGCCATAGGCTTGAGCCAAGGCAATGGCGCGGGGATGCGCAGGATCTTGGAAGTCTTGGGGATTGAGCCCCTGAGCCGCGGCATAGGTAGCAAAGCTCGCATCGTCGATAAACATCACGCGTCCAAAAGCACCGCACTGGCCATTCGCCATAAGGCCGCTATCGTGTCCATCACCCGCCATCAGACTTTCGCCAGCCATGGCCTCCGGGATGATGAAAGGCACGCGTTTTCAGATGTAGTACCCCTTAGCTTCGGCATTTTCGCAGGCGGAAAGCGCCTCGTAGGCCCCTTGAAAATCTTGAGCCTGCTGAGCAAACAGGGCGTTATTTCGCACCGCCAACGCTTCGGGCGTGACCGGGGCAGCCGCGTTTTGCTCCGCCTGCTGAGGAGCGTTCGTGGCCGCCGCAAAGTCGCCCTGGCCATCCACCGCAGTCTCCGATGATGCGCCCTCGGCACTCCCAGAGGCTGCAAACTGCGCCACTATTCCCACTTCACCAGCAGCTTCTCCCCCGCCGGCTACATCAGCCAGCGTACCCAAGAACACATTGAGCGAACCTGCGGTCATTAGGAGCACAATGGCTATGGCCAACGACAACGAAGCCGCCCGTCCTTTGGTGGTTCCCCGCTTGCGATTAATCCGCGCCAGCACACCACCCATGCCAAATACCCGGCCCGCAAGACCCTGGGATCGCCAGAGTTTGGAGGTAGAAGCCGCCTTTTCGGCCTTGCGCACGCCTTGCTTGGATACGCGACTGTTCCCGGCCGTGCGTAGCGACTCAATAATGTTGGTGCGCGACGCCCGCTTGGCCGGAATCCAAACCGACACAAACACGGTCACTAATGTAAGCAACGCCGCCAGCCCTAAAAAGCCGCCATCAGGGCTTACCCTAAAAGGCACCGCCCCGTTTCCCGCCACCTCAGAAATGGTAGGGCCTAGAAAAGCGAAGGTAACAGCGCACCCGCCAAGACCCACCAACAAACCTAACGGAATGCCGATGCAAGCCACCACCAGGCCTTCTAAAACCACAGCCCAGCGAAGCTGACGGCGAGAAGCGCCCACTGAAGAGAGCAGGCCGAATTGCTTGATGCGCTCAGCCACCGAAATGCTGAAAGCGTTATAGATCAACGAGATACAAGCCGCGCCAATAACAACCGCCAGCACCACAACCAAACCGAAAAACGTGTTCCAAATTGAGGCGCCGTCGCTTACCCCCTTATAACGAAGCATGGCGGTATGAAGTACCACGTTATCATCGGGAAATAGCGCCGTGGCCTGGTCTTTGACCGCTTGGGCATTGGAGCCACTGGCAAAGCTCAAAAAGACCTGACTATAGGACGGCGCCTGCGGTTCATCGGAGGGGCCCACCAGGCCGGTCATGCCCATAGAGCCCACTAATGCATAGCCCCCGCGATTATAGAAGCCCACCACGGTATAGGTTTGCTCATGGGTGTCCACCAAGGCTTCCCCTAAGGGTTTGCTTTTCTCGGGCTCTCCTAAGTAGCCCATGGAGAAGTCTAGATAGTCCCCTTCGTGGAGCGTAAATGCTTTGGAATCATCAAGGCCATAGCCCACCGAAGCACTGCCAGCCTCCACCGAGGCCGCGGCTTGGCCATCGGACGAAGAGGAACTTTGGGCGTCTTCGTCCTCAGGCAGACTCACTACCTGGCGCTGGCCCACCTGAAGCGTCAGCTCATCACCCACTTCCACCCCGGCTGCATCCTGCCAAAGCGACCACAAAAGGATCTCGTGATCGTTTTCTGGCATTCGCCCCTCAGAGGGCACGATGGCGCAAAGGGCTTCGCCATCCCCGGAAAGCGAGCGGATGGGCAAATAGATTCCCAAGCGCTCCTGCTGCGCTTCAGTTAAGGCTGCAAATCCTTCATCCTTAAGCACGGCCCACTCAGCAACTGACGGGTCTGCTTGGGCGGCCTCAATATCTTGGGCCTGATCGG
The DNA here is from genome assembly GCA_910587945.1 of uncultured Parvibacter sp. Classification (GTDB taxonomy): domain Bacteria; phylum Actinomycetota; class Coriobacteriia; order Coriobacteriales; family Eggerthellaceae; genus CAJUNI01. The sequence continues at coordinate 18,711 of CAJUNI010000025.1, read as the reverse complement.
GGGTTCCTTCTGATTCCACGTAGGCCATCCAGCTACCCGTGAGGGTTACTTCAGCACGATAAAGAAAATCTTGCAAAGACGAAAACGTAGTCAACACCGCCGTCAACAAGGCTGCCGCCAGCATGACACCAGCAATGGTAACCAGGGTGCGGACCTTATTCGCCTTCAGAGATTTTGTCGTAAAGGCGGTAATGGCGTTCATGAAGCCATCACCTCATCGCGCACAATACGACCGTCTTCAATGGCAATAATGCGGTCAGCGGCCAGGGCGATTTCTTCGTCATGGGTAATCACGACAATCGTCTGCCCGTAGGTGCGGTTCGAATCGCGCAAGAGTCCCATGATCTCTGCGCTATTGCGGGTGTCGAGGTTGCCCGTTGGTTCGTCAGCGAGCACCACTGAGGGAGCGTTCATGAGCGCACGACCTATGGCTACCCGCTGCTGCTGACCGCCGGAGAGCTGGCTCGGCAAATGCCCTTCACGGCCCTGAAGACCCAGCCGAGACAACAAGCTCGTGAGGCGCTCCTGGTTGATGGGACGGCCATCCAAGGCCACCGGCAACGTCATGTTTTCGACCACGTTTAACACGGGAACCAGATTGTAGAACTGATAGACCAGCCCCACTTCGCGGCGGCGAAACACGGCCAGCTCTTCATCGGAGCGCGAATAAACATCCATACCGTTTACGAGCACGGTGCCCGACGTGGGCCGATCGACCCCTCCCATAAGGTGGAGCAACGTAGACTTACCCGACCCCGACGAGCCCACAATGGCCACAAACTCGCCGGCAGTAATGGAAAACGATACGTCGTTGAGCGCTACCGTACGCTGAGCCCCACTCCCATAAACCTTACTGAGATGACTGACTGCAAGAATGCTCATAGCAAAACCTCTCTTGTAGTACGAATAACGGAGCGCCCGTTGAGTATTCTTAGGCCGACATCATCCTTGAGAACCCAAGATCCCTTATGGCGCTGTCATTATTGTGGGTAGTGGGCCTTAGTCGCGCCTTGCGCGTAGCTTACAGAAGCGTAAGGAGCCTCCCTAGACCACCAGGGATGGGAACACCAGGTCAAAGCGGGCGCCCCCCGAAGTACCATTGGAGGCATGCAACGAACCCCCTTGGGCTTGCACTAACGACTGGGCTAGGGAAAGACCGATCCCAAAGCCTTCTTCCTTGGCTCCTTCCGGTGCTTCTGCCCGGTAAAAGCGATCAAAAATACGGGGAAGATCCTCGGGCGCAATGCCAGGTCCGGTATCAGTGACGGTAATACGTGTGGCTAGGGCGTCGCTTTGGCCACAAATGCGGATAACCCCTCCGGGCTCGGTGTGCTCCATGCAGTTCTTCACGATGTTCTCGAGCGCCTCGGAGCACCAGCGCTCATCGCCGACAAACTCAGCCGCTTCCTCCACCGCCACCTGCACCTCAATCCCGCGAAGATCCAGGGTCATGGCCAGAGGTGCGAGCGCGCGATTCACCACCGCCGTCACGGCAGTTTCTCGCTGGGCCACCTTCAAAGCACCAGCATCCACCTTGGCAATCTTGAGTAGCGTAGCCACCAACCACGAAACCCGATCCAGCATATCTTCCAGGGCTCGCACCGCTCGCTTCCGCTCAAGGGGGTCATCGGTAGTCTCCAGATTGGCCACCATAAGGCCAATGGCTGTTAAAGGCGTGCGAATCTGATGAGAAATATCCGCCAACGCATTGGCTAGTCCGTTGCGCTCTACCTGCAAGGTGGCCGTCGTACGCGCCAAGCGATCGACCATTTTCCCCAACTCATTGCGCAGAAGTGCCAAATCTCCTTCGCGGCAATTGGAGAATTGCACCTGTCGCCCTCCGTGAAGAATCCGATCGATCTCGTTGACCATAGTGAGCACTTCTTGATGGCGCCGCCAGGAAATGCCGACAAAAAAGAGTAGCGAGCAGAACAGGCTCAACCCCAACCACAGAATGTCATTACCGGTTCCCGTGACCACGGCGGCCAAGAATATCAGCACGTAGATCAGCACGAGGCCGACGCATTGGCGCATGAGCGTTGCTACGGATCCCATGGGGCATCATCCTATTCGCATACTTTGTAGCCGAGCCCCCGCACCGTCATGACAATGGCGGGCTCTGAGGGATTCTCTTCAATTTTCTCGCGCAGACGGCGCATGTAGACGTTGATAGAGTTGTCAGAAACGTATTCCCCGGCCGCATCCCAGAGCGCATCACGAAGGGCTTCGCGGGTCACCAGGCGTCCTTTGTTCTGCAACAAATACAGCAGCAGACGATATTCCAACGCCGAGAGAAATACTTCCGCACCATTCTTGGTCACTGTTGCCGAGTGCGGATCAAGCACAATGGCGCCCGCACGCAACTGCCCTTCGCCCCCTTGAGAAGTGCGAAGGGCCACCCGAATCCGCGAGAGCAACTCCCGCGGCCGGAAGGGCTTGGCAATGTAGTCCATCGCACCCATTTCGAGGCCCGCGACCGTAGAGAATTCATCATCGGAGGCGGTCAGGAAAATGATGGGCGTGCCCGGGGACACCTCTTTAGCTGCCATACATACCGCAAAGCCTGATCCTTGGGCGAGCGTGATATCCAACAAGAGCAGGTCAAAGCGCTCCCGCCGCAGCACCGCAATCGCGCTATCCTGACCGCTCTCGGTTCGCACTTCATAGCCTTGGCCCTCAAGAAGCTGCCCTAGTGCTTCCACAATAGCTTGGTCATCTTCAACCAGCAGTATGCGCACAGTTACTCCCTTGTTCGCTCCCTCAACTCTTGCGTTCAATATACCATGGCCAGAAAAAAGCCGCCTGAACAGCGGCTTTCCTAACGTTTTAGTAAGGTGTAAAGAAACGACAACGGCTAATTTTGCAGTGCCGCCACCGGGCGCGTCACCGACTCCTCTTTGAGCTCGCAGACACACACGCGCTCCGCATCAAGGCGACGATTGCGGAAGTACACCAGCCAGTTCGCAATAAGGAAGAAGCAGTTCAGGAAGTACACGACGAGCACCCAGTTGAAGGAGCCGAGCAAGAGTTTCGCCGCAATGCCAAACCCATAGCCCACACAGATGAGGGTCAAAAACTGCCAACTGGTTCCCTGAGCCGTGCCTGCCTTATAGGCTTTCCACGCATTCATCGGCCAAGACAAGCCGAAACAGAGCAACATTCCTGCTTCCAATAATTCCGCCGCAAACATGCCGCGCCTTCCTTTCACTGGGTTCGATCGCAACCCCTAGTGTGGTCCTTTTGCATTCATAGGTCTAATAGATTGTTACCCAATTTCTCATTGCATTTGCTTATGATTACAGCCATGGACATTCAGCAGATGAAATACTTCTTGGTGGCCGCCGAGACCGAGCACATCACGAAAGCAGCCCAGCGGCTTTCCCTAGCCCAGCCGGCCCTCACCCAGTCGCTCCACCGGCTCGAGCACGAGCTGGGAACTTCCCTGTTTACCCGCCAAGGCCGTAACGTCCGGCTTACCGCAGAGGGGGCCTGGCTTCGGGATCAATGGAAGCCGCTAGTCGCCCAATTAGAAGCGGTGGAAGAGGGCTTGCAGCAGAAAGTCCGCGAAGAGTCCGCCACCGTGAGCATTTGCATTGGTTCAGCCTCGGTGTTGGCCATTGATGCCCTGGCCGCCTTCAGCGAGCACAACCCCACCGTGCGATTTCGGGTGGTCCAGGAAGAGGCCAACGTTGATGTAGTAGTGGAGTCCTTTGGTCCCCAGGAGCGCGCCTCCGATGGTGCACTCTTTACGGAAGCTATTGGTATTGCGCTGCCCGCAAGCGACCCCCGGGAAGGACCCATTAGCCTGGCAGACCTTGCAGGGGATCGTTTCATTCAACTGGCAGGATCGCGCCGACTGAGTTCCATTTGCAACCAGTGTTGTGCCGCCCATGGCTTTAGCTATCGAGCCTCCTTTATTAGTGACAACCCCTCGGTAGTACGCAAGATGATTGGCTTAGGGCTTGGTGTGGGATTCTGGCCGGAATATAGCTGGGGACCGCTGGGGTCCAAGGCCAAGTTGGTGAGTTTGCAAGAAACGAACTTCCGGCGCACCGTGGGTCTTCGCCTTACTGCCTCGGGGTTTGAGAAGCCGGCGGCAGTGGCCTTTTACGAGTTTCTGCGCTCCTGGTTTGAGGAGTTGTGGGGCAAGGAGTAAGCACGCAATTGCTCCACCACCACCCCGCGCGCCAGTACCGCGCGCCCTCCAGGACCCCCTCCTCGCTACCCCATCAACACAACCATCCCCGCCTTCCGCCCCTACATTGCACCTCCTGTGCTACTCCGCACCTACCGCCGCCCCCATCAAGTCCACCGTTCCAGCCCGTTCCATGGCTAATCCGTGACAGCTTGGCAATAGACGTTCGGCAGTTTTGGCTTCGCGCATGCCTTTCAATTCCGGAGTTCTAGGGTAGACCTATCGTCACCGAAAGGAACTCCCATGACTTACGGACAACGTCAAACCGCTTTTATCCAGGCAGCATGCCTGCCTGAGAACTCCGATACCACCGCGGCAGCAAGAGTTGCACGCCCCGCTGACGCAGCACGCTCTTCTGCATTCACAGGGCTGCTGCAGATGTTGGCCGTGAGTCTTTTCGCCGCCATCCTGCTTACCCTTGCAGGGACTCCTGTAAATGCCTGGGCCACCGAGTCCGCAGCTAGCGCGGAGGACGCGGCCGAAGCCGCAACTCCGACGGCAACAGCAGCTGCACCGACCGACCTCGAAGCAACCGCAGCCGCCCCGGCCGCAAGCCCTGCAGCTACCCCGACAGAAGCCCCTACCGCAGACGCAGCCACCGACGACGTTGCGTCCCTCTTTGCCGGCGGATCAGGCACGGCAGCCGACCCCTATCAAATTGCGACAGTGGATCAGCTCGTGACTTTTCGGGACACAGTAAACCGCGGAAATTCCTTTGCGGGGAAAACCATTACCCTGACGAGCGATCTTGATATCAGCGCCTTGGAGTGGACGCCCATTGGCGCTTCCATCCGTAAGTCCAGTGGCGTTAATGCCACCAGCACGCCCTTCACCGGCACCTTTGATGGCGCGGGTCACGAAGTGCGCGGGCTCACCATTGCGCCCACCGCCCAATCCTCTCATGGAGCCGACTACTGCTTAGGATTCTTCGGCGCAGTTCTGGGAGGCACCGTGAGCAACCTCAAGCTCACCGATGCTTCCATTACCGACCCCGCCAATGAAATTGCGGGAGCAGCCGTAGGTCTCCTCGGTGAAGGAGGCACCGTTTCTGGAGTGGAAGTGACCGGCGCGCTTTCCACTAAGTGTGGAACTGGCGGCGTAGTAGGCCGCATGACAGCTCGCGGCACCATCAGCCACTGCACCAACAACGCCACCGTTACCATCAGCGGCGGCTCGGGCAACTGTGGTGGCATTGTGGGTGCTGCCTATTACACCCCCGAAGGCGCTTCCATGACCATCGAGGATTGCACCAACCACGGCACTATCACCGGGCTTAACGACACCGGCGGCATTGCGAGTTTGTGCTGCGCCTTTGTTAGCAACTGCACCAATGATGGCATCGTCAAAGGCAACGGCTATGCCACCGGCGGTATTGCTGGCGAACTCAAGAATTATGGCGGCATCATTGCTGCCACGGGCGAAGGCGTGGGCGGCATCGTCGGCGTCCTCTATAGTGCCGGTACCGTTACTGGAAACGAGAATCATGCCGCCACCCTTTCAGGCACGCAATTTATTGGCGGGATTGTAGGCAACCTCCAAGACCAAGGTGCCGCTTCCCTTCCCTCTTCGGTACCCGAAGGAGCCCAGGTCGTTAACAACATTTCTTCGACGCCGGTGACCTCTCTCAAAGGCGCGTTAGTTGATCTTATTGCCTACAACAATGACCCCAGCCTGTTTACCGTCCAGGGCAACGGAACCGCCTGGGTCGCTCAGAACGCAGCGGCCGGTAATGCGCGCTACGCCACGGTGGTCTATGCCGTAGAAAATGCCTCTGATGGCAACACCATCTCGCTCATTGCCGATAGTGCTCAAAGCGCCAGCGTTGTTCCGGGAAAGGGCACCCACATCACCTTGGACCTGAACGGTCACGCCCTAGGATTTGCCCCGAATAGCAACTTTGACGTAGACGATGCGTCACTCACCATTACCGGCACTGGCGATGTCTATCAACAATCAAGCGATGGCGCCTACACTGAAGATCCTCAGCTGTTTGATACGGCTGCAGACACAGCCACCCCGGGCACTGTGGTTTTGGAGGGTGGCACCTACCCCGAGGATGTTTCGGCCTATGTGGCGCCCGATTACACCGTGAAGACCCTCGATACGCCTGACGCCTACCACAATCAATACGTGGTGCTTGCAGCCACCCCTGATAAGCCTACCGAGCCAACGAACCCAGACACCCCTACGGGCCCCGACACGCCTACCAACCCCGATACACCTATAACCCCTGACAATCCGAATCAGCCGACTGACCCTCATAACCCTGGCAATCCGGGAACCCCAGATAATCCCGGCTCTCAGGGCGGAACAACGGGCGCAGAGGACACTACGGGCGCTCAAAACCAAAATCCCGCTTCCGAGTCTGAGATGCTTGCGTCACTCCATAGTGGTTCGACTACAACCAACCAAGCAGCCTCTCGCGGCTCAGCACACACCATGCCTCAGATGGGCGACCAGCTCGGGCTTGGCACCGCAGGCCTGATTGCCCTCGGCGCGGGGATCACCCTGGTGCTTCTGGTCGGTGGACGCAAGATTGCTGCCCTACGCAGCGGCCTTAAGCGCTCCTAAGCAAGATCCGGGCACGTCCTTTTGCAGCGGCCTTAAGCGCTCCTAAACAAGCGCCCGACGTCACGACACGAAGGTTTCCCAGGTCTCCCAGGAAGCAAGTCACCTGCCACCCTCATGACGGCTCCCATCTTTGTGCCTTAGAACCCTCGCGCCTCAGCTCACCCCCGTACAAACAAAACGACCCGCTCCGAAGAGCGGGTCGTTGTAGGTTGTTGCTTCTTGTAAAGCGAGGAAGCAAACCTTAGCGCTTGCTGAACTGCGGGCGCTTACGGGCCTTCTTCAGGCCGTACTTCTTGCGCTCCACCATACGAGCATCGCGAGTGAGGAAGCCAGCCTTCTTCAGCTCGGCGCGATAATCGCCAGCCTGAAGCAGTGCGCGGGCAATGCCCAGACGCAGAGCGCCAGCTTGACCAGAAATGCCACCGCCAGAGATGTTGGCCAGCACGTCGAAATGACCCTGGGTGTCAGTCACCTTGAAGGGGGTCTTTGCGTAGTTGACCAGGCCCTCACGACCGAAGTACTCAAGGCCTTCGCGACCATTAACCGTGATCTTGCCCGTGCCAGGAACTAAACGAACGCGAGCAATTGCATTCTTACGACGGCCGGTGCCGTAGTACAAAGCTTCACCTGCCATGAGTTATCCCTCCATCTCAATCTTACGGGGCTTCTGAGCCATATGCGGATGTTCCGCACCGGCATAGACCTTGAGCTTCTTGCCCATGGCGCGACCGAGCGTGTTCTTGGGAAGCATGCCCTTAACAGCATGCTCAATCACGCGCTCCGGATGCTTGGTCATGGCCTCAGTAAAGGTCTCGGACTTCAGCCCACCGGGATAACCGCTGTGACGATAGTACGTCTTGGTAGCAGCTTTGGTACCAGTCACCTTGATCTTGTCAGCGTTGATGATGATCACATAATCACCAGTGTCGACATGAGGGGTGTACTGCGGCTTGTGCTTGCCCTTGAGAATCTGCGCAGCTTTGGCAGCTACACGGCCAAGAACTTGGTCAGTAGCGTCGATGATCACCCATTCGCGCTCGACCTCGTTGGGTTTCGCATAATACGTCTTCACTCTAGTCCTCCAATAACTTGCAGGTCCGTTGGCGGTTGAAGCATTTGTCCTGTTCAGAGGCTTGTCCGTAGACCAAGCTTGACCTGAACTGCACAAAACCCGCCGCCGGGATGTTTGTTTTCAAAAGGCAGGACCTCACGGATGCTGGTTTCCTACGCCAGCGCGCTCGGTGTGGGCCTGGACTCCCTCCTTGGGCGCTTCCGGTATTGCTCTGCATGTACGGGGCTTTTGAAAGCGAACTTTTGCATTGTTATACGGGGAAGATGCAAAGTCAATGAACGAACAGGAAACTCAAACGAAAAAACGGATTGACGGCCTTTTAGCCGGCTCAACGTAAGTAAGCAAGTGCGACCTGCAGGGACAAAGAGACGGGTGGCTAGGCCGCTCCCTACAGCCCCGGCCCCCTCAGGGTGTGCCGGACTCGTCGCGAGCACACTCTGAGCCTCCCCGCTCGCTTACTCGGGCTCCGGTGCCGTGGGGAGCGACTCGGGAAAGGCGGGAGGCAAGGGTGCACCGCAGCTAGGACACTTCGTCACCGCACCGTCGGCCACCTCTTCCCCGCAGCCAAAACAAATGCGCTTGCCTAGGGAGTCTTTCATTCGGTCATAGCGACCACATCGGTTACACATGTTGCAGGCGTAACACATATCGCTCCTTCACTTTGTTCTGCGGGACGCACCCGCCCTAAACTCCCCCAAATACAGCCCTTCCCACCACAGCCACAGCCGCAGTGGGAAGGGTCTCGCAGAGACGTGCTCGTACCCCGAAGGGCGATTGCGCCTCTTTAGGCATTCAACCTAGAACTGAATGTCATCGCGCGGCACAAAGAGCACCTGCTTGGGCTTCGTTACAAGCTCAGCAGTCAACTCGTCCACGGTGCCAAAGCGCATAACATCAGCCTGGCAGTGATGCACACAGGTAGGCTTGCGTCCGGCAGCCAGACGATCGGCGCACAGGTCGCACAGGTCCGTGGGGAACGGCAGGTAATTCCAGTTGAAGCAATCGCCGGAATCATCGCCATCTACCTTTTGCCAGGGACCATCTTCCATCACGCGAATGCCCCACTTGCCCACGGGGAAGTCATGTTCCTCTTTGCAGGCAATAACGCAGGTCTCGCAGCCTGAGCAGAACTCATAATCAATGAGCAGTCCGTATTCAACAGCCATCTATTTCACCAGCTTTCCGAATTTCTCCCAGACAAGATCCATGTCTGTATCAAGGTTCTCCTCCAGGGGACGCACCGAGCAAGACATGCACTTGTGGGGCGCGCCATAGCCCATGACGGAGTTGTAATGGTTGGGAACGAGGTCGTTGCAGTTGGACTGGAAAACGCCATAGTAGTTAGGCGCATCGCCATCCTGCTCGGGGAACCACCAGCCGTGCTGCGCATGGACGGTACCCGCACGCACCACCGGAGACACCAGAGCCTTGAACTTAGCCGTACCAAACTCGTTGGCAATCTCTACCCACTGGCCGTCATGAACGCCATACTTCTTAGCGTCATCCGGATTGATCTCTAACAGCGGGTTGGGGTTCAACTCACGCAACCGCGGAATCTGACGATGCTCGGAATGGAAGAACGCGTAGACGCGAGCGCCCGTCGTAAGGTTCAGCGGATATTCCTCAGCACGACCAGGCTGGCGGGTGCTGAAGGCCGGCTCCTGATAGTAGGGCAGCGGATCGTCGCCGTTTTGCTGGAACGTCGTAGAATAGAGCTCCACACGACCGGTGTTGGTCAAGAAGCCCAGCTTGCGGTCGGGGCGCAGCAAGCCCTTTTCGTACTTGCGATAGTTCACGCCGCGCTGGAAGTACACCTGCTCAGACAAGTGCTCGAAGTCCATGCCGGAAGCCGGAGCGCGGTTCTTGCCCTGATAGTCAGCGCCGTCCACATACTTGCCAGCAATCTTGGGCGAGCCCAAACGATTGCCCAGATCCACCAGGATGTCAGCGTCAGACTTAGCTTCGCCCACCGTGATAGCCTTGTTCGTGGCGCTAATGGTGACCGGAGACGCACAGTAGTGAGTAAATACCACGTCGTCTTTTTCCATGGACGTCTGCAGCGGCAGGAATACATCAGCGCAAGCCTCAATAGAGGGCGTGATGAAGCAGTCGGTACCAATTACGAAGTCCAGGCGGAGTAAGCCCTCGAGCCACTTCGTAGGCTCAGCGCAGCAGGTAGGTGCCAACAGGTTAGTGGACTGAATCCAGCCCATGTGAATCTTGTAGGGCTGATCGGTCAGCAGCGCATCAAGCATCATGTCGGCGTGAGCCATGCGAATGTTTTCGCAGTACAGCGGATACTTGTCATAACCGATGGCCTTTTGGGTAAGCTCGATGCCAATACCCTCCCAACCTTCTTCGGGAGCCTCATCAGGATCGCCGCCGCCCGTGCCACCGAAGGACACAACGTCGGTGGCATCGCCATTCCAAGCGCTCTCAGCCACTTCCAGGTTGTCCTCGTTGAACTCGGCGTTGGTCTCAGCCGGAATCTCAGCAATGATCTGGCCGCCGGGCACGTCAACGTTGCCGGTGATAGCCATCAAAGCTAAGCAGCAGTGACCAGCCTGGTTGCCGTTCTGGTTCTGGTCGAAGGCCAAGCCCCAGGCAATAGAAGCCGGCTTCGCCTTGGCATACATACGAGCTGCCGCATAGATCTTCTCCACGTCTACTTCGCAGATTTCAGCAGCCTTTTCCGGCGTCATACCCAGTTCCGGATCGTTAATACGAGCTGCGAACTCGTCAAAGCCGTAGGTCCACTTCTCAACGAATTCATGATCGTAGAGATCTTCGTTGATGATGATCCAGAGCCACGCCATAAGCATGGCAGTGTCGGTGCCAACGCGCACACGCAGTTGAATCTCAGAGCGCGTTGAAAGCCAGTTCACGCGAGGATCCACGGTGATGAGCTTTGCGCCACGCTTCATGATGTCGATAACCGCGTGACCCCACAGACCGTCGCCGTTAGAAGCCAACGGCATCTTGCCCCACATAACAATAACTTCGGGGCATACCCACTCGGGGTTGTCATAGGTACCCTCTAAGCCGCCGGCGTAGTCCATCTCGGGATAGTAAGCGCCTAAGATGTGGGAACAGGCCGCGCTTCGAGGCTGATAGCAGGCAAAACCAGACTGGGTGTAGCAAGCATTGGGAGTACCCAACACACGCTGAGCCATTTCCTGGCACATAATGCCGCCCGAACGGCCGGTACCAGAGAATACTGCCATGGACTCGGGGCCGTAGGTCTCTTTGAAGAAGTTCACCTTCTCCACAATGAGGTCATAGGCCTCATCCCAGGTAGCACGGCGCCACTTGTCGCTCTTACCACGATCGCGCGGGTCGCGAATCATCGGAGTGGTGACACGGCTCGGGTTGTACACATAGTCGGGAAGAGCCAAGCACCGCGGGCATAAACGGCCCTTAGTGATGGGATGGTTCTCGTCGCCCTCTACATGGTCAAGACGGCCATCCTTGTCTACATAGAGTTTCAGGCCGCAGCCTACCGGATGACATCCAGGAGGCGACCACATTGAAGAGCGTACGACAGTAAAGTCGCCGTCTTCATACTTCCACGGCTTGCCGAGGTCATCTTTAAATTCCATGTCCTCTAGCTCCTTTCCTCTCTCTCCTTTACCTACCTTTGATAATGCAAATAACGCTTTATGCTTGCACGCCCGCTGACGGGCGAGAAAGCCGCTGTAGCTACCCTGCGCCTTACGGGCAATCCCCCAAGGCGCGGGATCCTAACACCTATCAACAATGGAGTCTTTGGCGATTACAGATCGGTTTTGGCAACCGCCGCTTCTTCTTCAACCACGGCATCGAGCGCCTCTTGGCCAGAGCCAGCCGATCCACCCCGCGGCCCTTCAAACACCAACCGCTTGCGGAAGACGGCAACGCCAGCAAACAGCACGCCGCAGGCAACGCAGAGACCTACGCCAAACCACAGCGAAGCATCGAAGTTGCCGCTACCCTCGTAGAACGACGCGATGATGGGATTGGAGAAGCCGCCAATGAGACCAATGCCAATTTGGATATAGGCCAGGATCTTCGTGTAGTTCTTGGCGCCAAACACCTTGCGCGTAAGCAAGGGAACCAACGTGCCTACGATGGTCATTTGGTCGGCGAAGAAGAACACAAACACCAGCACGCAAATGGGATTGCCGTGCAGGAAAATCAGTCCTAAGCCAGAAATCAGCTGACCGGCCAACACAATGAAGGTGGACTTGAAAGGTCCTAGCTTGTCAATCATGATGCCCAACAGGGGCGCGCAGACACCAAACAGTGCCGTGGCCGAAATCATGGTGGCGCCAAAGGACAGGTCATAGCCCCAGCTCACGGCAGCCACAGACCACTGGTTTTGGTAGCCGCCAAATAATGCGCAGAGGCCCGCTCCCAAGAACAAGCACACAAAGGCCAGCGAGAGAACACCACCCTTTAACGACGTGCCTGAGGCATCTTCGGCACCAGCCGTAATGGTTTCCATGCCCGGCTCCCAACCCACCGGCTTGCACTGGCGATCAGAGGGTTGATAGCGCAGCACAAATAAGGTGAAGGGCAACACCAGCACACAGGAGATGATGGCGACCACCAGATAACCCATGCGCCAGCCCACCGCAGAAATGATGGCGGCATCAACGGGGCTCAAGATGGCAGTACCCACCGCCGAAATAATGGTCACCATACCCAAAGCAAAGCCCGGGTTTTTCGCAAACCAATTCGTAATGATGATGGGTGACGAAACCAGGAAGTACACGCCACCGGACAGACCAATGATGAAGCCCGAGACGTACCACTGCCAGATCTCCTGGTAGAGCCCCATGCAGGCCAGGGCCACAATCGAAATCAAAAACGATACGGTGAGCAAAATGGGGGTCTTAATAACGAGCCATATTTTGCCCACATAGAGTTGAGACAGCGCCATACCAAAGGCATAGCAGGTAATCCAAAACGTAAAGCTTGAAACTTCAAATCCCATTTCGGGGCAGACCACGGCAATAAAGTTGCCCGAATTGGCCAAGATGGTCTGTATGCCACCAATCATGAGAAACGCAAGACCCACGACTTGAAGATAGGCCCACTTATTCGAGCCGCTCAGAGCAGTTGTATCAGTGCTCATAATTCCAGCCCTTTCGCTTCTGAGTTGTTAGGTGTGGGAGCGCGAGACTCCCAAGGGGTGGGACACTCCCAGGGGGAGGGAGTGTCCCTATCGGATGCGCGCGAGACGCGAATCCACTTACTCAGCAGCGGGAACTACATCGTCTTTAGGTGCAGCTTCCACCCAAAGCTTCTTTTTCATGGGGCCCATGCACACTAGAGCAATAGCCAGGAACACAATGCAGATCGCAGCAATGGCGATGGCGAAATAGAGCGGCGCATCGAAGGTGCCATAGGAGGTGTAGAAGAACGACACCACCGGGGCCGAGAAGCCACCAATCAGGCCAATACCAATTTGCATGTAGCTAAAGAGCTTCGTGTAATCCCGCGCACCAAAGGCGTCACGGGTAAGCAAGGGCATCAAGGTGCCTACAATGGCGCCCTGGAAGGCGAAGAAGAATACCAGTACCAAAATGAGTGCTTGGTTGCTGTGGAAGAACAGCAGGCCAGCAGAGGCAATAAGCTGAATGGCCATAACACAAAAGGACGTCTTCCACGGGCCAATCTTGTCGATGATGATGCCAATGATGGGGCCTACCAAACCAAAGAGAATGGTTACGGAAATCATCGTCGAGGTGAACATGGAGTCAAAGCCCCATTCCTCTACCGCAAAGCCCCAGAGGTTCTGATAGCCACCATAGAGAGCGAAGATGCCACCGATGAGGAACAGCAGCCAGAACACGACCGTGGCCAGTGCCTTCTTCTCCGGAACGCCAGAAGCATCCGCCGCACCAGCGGTAATGTCTTCCATGCCCGGCTCCCAACCAACGGGACGCATGCCCAGCTTGGCCGGATCATAGACAAAGACGAACAACGTGAACGGAAGCGCCAGAACACAAGAGATGATAGCCACAATAAAGTAGGCACTACGCCAACCCACAGCAGCCACAATCGCAGCATCGACGGGGCTCAAAATAGCGCCCAAGATCGAGCCGATAATACCCATAACACCTAAGGCCAAACCGGTCTTCTTCGCAAACCAGTTCGTAATGAGGTAGGGGCCAGCCACCATAAAGTAAAAGCCGCCAGATAAACCAATGATGGCGCCAGATACCCAGAACTGCCATACCTCGTTGTAGGTACCCATCAAGGCCATGGCCACGATGGAAACCAAGAACGATACGGTGGTGATCAACTTTGTTGACACCTTGGGCCACACGCGACCAACGACCGGTTGCGAGATAGCCATAAAGACCGCATACATCGTGATCCAAAGCGTCAATTGACCCGGATCACATTGCAACTCCATACAAATTGCCGGAATGAAGTTGCCGGCTCCTGCCAAAATTGTTTGCAGGCCTGCGCCCATCAAGAAACCAAGGCCCACTACAATCAGCCACGCGCGCTTATCGCCGGGCTTTAAATTAGTTTCAGCAGTGCTTGCCATTTATATCCCCCTTCACGTGTTATTAGCGAGTGAGAAGCACCCAACGGGTGTCCTCGTCCATCTTCTTAACCAGATCAGACACCTCGCCGGAATACATGCACCATCCTTGGCAGTGCTGAACGCAAGCGGGCATTTTCCCCTTCGCCACGCGGTCCTCGCACATGTCGCAGGCTTTGGTGATGATGGGCGTCCACGTCCATTCCCACTGCCCCGCTTTTGCACCCTCCTCGTACTTCCACGGGCCGGTTTCAGAGAGCTTGATACCCCATTCACCTTCACCAAGACCGAGATGCTGGCGACACGCCACCTCACAGGAATGGCAGCCAATGCAATACTCGTTATTGATCAATAGTCCAAGCATTGAGAACACCTCCTTCGTTATTTCTCGTAGTGATAGTCGTTAGCCTTATAGGCCTCGAAATCGGGATAGCCTTCACCGGGCGTGTATTCCACAAAGTCGTGGTCCACAATGATCTGCTGCTCGGGAAGTTCGTCGCCTTCCTTGTAGGGATAAACCTTGCAGATCATGCACTTGATGGAAGAACCCACACCGGACGGGCCGGTCTCAAAGGCCTTCGTGCAGTTGTTGGGGTTAGCCACAAACGTGTCGAACAGATGAGGCTCTGCACCTTCGTTTTCGGGGAACCACCAGCCGTGTTCGGCATGAACGGTGTGCTCGTTGACGATGGGAGACACAAAGGCCCGCTGACGGAAACGACCATGGTCGTTTTCTACCCACACATACTGGCCATCCTGAATGCCGTACTTCTCCGCCGTCTTCGGGTTGATAGTCAACTGCGGCTCGGGATGCAATTCGCGCATGAAGGGCATCTGGCGATTCTCGGAGTGGAAGAACTCCCAGGAGCGGCCACCTGAAGTCAGAATGAGCGGATACTCTTCCATAAGCTCCGGCGTTGAAAGCGGGCTTTGAGGCGGCTCAATGTGATAGGGCGTGCGGCGCAGACCCCAGATCTGATAGACAAAGGGCGTCAGCTCAACGCGGCCTGATTCGGTGGCAAAGCCCACGGAGCCATCTTGGCGGCAGAGGCCCTTCTCATACTTCTTGTACTGGCCATTCCACTCGTCATAGGCATAGCCACCGGCCTCGGCCAGCTCCATCAAGCCCAGTTGATTCTCGGAATGATGATCGCCCCAAGCAGCCAACTGCAGGTTGGTGGTCTTGAAGCCCTTCATAACATCGGGGTCGGGCAGGCGGCAATCGGTCAGATACCAGTCCATCATCTCGACGTCAGTTTTCCAGGGCCAATAATCCGGGTTCAAACGATGACCCATCTCAATCATGATTTCTTCGTCAGACTTGGCCTCATAGTACGAAGTGGCCTTGGTGATAGAACGCAACGGCGTCCACCAGGTACGACAGCTGTTGCGCTCGCAGCTCATAGCCACCGGCAACAACAAGTCAGCACAGGCTACAGAAATAGGGGTCAGATAGGGGTCAGCATTGACCACAAACGGCACCTTGCGCATGGCTTCATAGACACGAGCAGCATCCATACCCGGGTTCGCAATGGCGTTTGACGTCTGGATCCAGAGCATCTTGATGGGGAACGGCTCCCCTACTTCCATGGCACGAAGCAGCGCGTCAGAAGAGGCATGGGTGGTGAACTCTTCACAGTCATCACCAAAGGCATACTTCATGGTGAGCTTCTTCATGCGCCACTCTTCGGGAATAACCGGCTCGGTCAAGGGCAGGTCGGTGGCACCAAAAGCGTTGCGGATCAAGATATTGCCGCCCGGCACATCTACGTTGCCGGTGATAGCCATCAAGTCGCAGCAAGCCAAGTTCAGCGACATAGCGGACAGCTGCTGGTCCATAGCCAAGCCCCACTGGATAGCCGCCGGCTTCGTGGTGGCATAGAGGCGAGCAGAACCGATGATGTCCTCTTCGGGAATGTCGGTAATTTCAGCAGCCCAGGCCGGGGTGAAGTCCTTAACGGATTCCGCGAGCTCCTCAAAGCCCATGGTCCAGCAATCAACGAAGTCATGATCATAAAGATCTTCATTGATGATGACATTGAGCCAGGCACAAGCAAGAGCAGCGTCCGTACCCGGACGAATCTGCAGGAAGTACTCGGCTCGGGCACCCCACCAGGTTAAGCGGGGGTCAATGGAGATGATCTTGGAACCCATTTGTACACACTGGGCCAACCAGTGGCCAATGTAGCCATCCGCATTGGACTTCAAAGGCTCATTGCCCCAGACCACAATAACGCCCGGAGCCACAAACTCTTCGTTAGCATAGCGATCTTCGTGACCCTCAGAGGCGTCGGCAATGAGATAGTCGCCGAAGGGCGCGAACGCGCCAAACATACGAGGCAAATAGCAGGCAAAACCCGTAAAGCCGAAGGTAGAAATGTTCGGCGTCTTCAACGCACAGTTACCAAAGTAGGTCATAGGGCCGGTGTTGCGGCCGGTGCCATGAATCAGCAAGATGGCATTGCCACCATCGGTTTCCCACACTTTGCGAACTTCGCGCTCGCAAATGTCGAAGGCCTCTTCCCAGCTGATACGCTCCCACTTGTTTTCGCCGCGCTCCCCCACACGCTTCATGGGATACTTCAGGCGATCGGGATGGTTGACCGCCTCAGGCAAATCAAGGCAGCGGACGCACAACTTGCCATTAACAAACGGTGAAAGCGGGTCGCCCTCCACCTTTTCCAGCTTGCCGTCTTTTACATACAACAAAAGGCCACAGGAATTGTGGCAGCCTGGCGGAGACCAGTGGTTGGTACGAGTAACGGTATAGCCGTCCTCTTCCCATTGATACTCCCCCTCGTGGTACGCAGAACGATCCAGATTATCAAGCCACTCTTTATAATCTGCCATGCCGCGTCCCTCCTTTCCTCTCTCCGACCCTCACGGCCGGATGCTGTCATTGGTCGCTGTTCCAACGGACATCGGGTGGATGGGCCGATGGAGCATCGACTTGAGAGGGAATCTATGAACATTTGGAATAGGACGCATCAGGACAGCGGCATGGTTGTTATGCCCGGAGGTTTCAACCCTGGGGTACCAAGGCGCAGTATGAGACGGCTGACATGGGAAAACGCCGTTCTTTCTCATACTTTTTCTAAGGGAATAATTCCCATTTTTTTGGGATGCATGAGCGACATTTTAGAAGGTATGGGAGCCACCTTGATAGCTTGAGACCCTAGGAAGAGGGATCGAACGCTTCAATTTTCTCGATAAGTTCTTGCTTGGAATGAACCATGGCTTTCTGGTAGATGGTGTAGGTATGGGACTTAACGGTGTGCCCGGAAATCACTAACTTGCGCGCAATATAACTAGCGTTGTGGCCCCGGGCCAGCAAAATAAACACCTCGTATTGGCGCGGCGACAGCCCGATCTTTTCACTAAAGGCATCGCACCGTTTTTTCCACCCCACGTGTTTTGCCACTGCATCATCTTCATAGCGACCCAGATTCAAAAAGTCATCATCGGCCCCGCTCATGCCGGGATAGCGATTCTTAAAGAGAAATGACGACAGGCACGAGAGTCCAAAGATAAGGACGAGCACTACCGCCACCGAGCTCATCGGCCCATAGAGATCTCCCAGTTTAAGCGCCACAAAACCGAGCAGATAGCCAACAGCAACCCCAGCGGCGTTGGCCGGCTTACTTCCTGAGGACACATCAATGAGATTGAGGCGATCCAGATGGATGTTTTCAGCAACGGCATTCATGTTTGTGATTTCTTGCAACATGAATACACCCATCAGTATGCAGCAACAAACAATGATGCCATTGGGGCCAAAGAAAAACATGGGACCCAAGCCCACAATGGCCAGCGGCAGCGTAAAGCGCAGCTGGATTCCCTCATCAAGTAAGCGGCCACTGCCAACAACCCCTTCAATGGCTGCCCCTATAGACACCGCAAAAATAGCCAAAGCGCCAAGCACCGGTGCAATGGCGTCGCTCTCACTGCGCAAGC
This sequence comes from uncultured Parvibacter sp., assembly GCA_910587945.1. Classification (GTDB taxonomy): domain Bacteria; phylum Actinomycetota; class Coriobacteriia; order Coriobacteriales; family Eggerthellaceae; genus CAJUNI01. The sequence goes on along the minus strand of CAJUNI010000025.1, from coordinate 381 downwards.
CCTCCGCAAATAGGATATAGACGGCAAATCCCAGGCAAATGGTATGGCCGAAGACGGCACCAAAGGACTTCCACGACATGTGAGTCCGGGCTCGCGAATCGCTCACCCGCACCATGGGGCGTTCCTCGTCCATCATGTTTCCAAGAATCGCCATAATCCCCGCAAGCAGCGGCAAAATCACTTGGACAACCCAGCGCACCTCAGCGGGCGACAGAAACGATACCAAGCAGGCAAATACGGCTGCCAGGGCAAAGCTTAGGGACGTGCAGATAATGAGATATTGATGACTTATGGTTGTGAGAAAGCGAAGGTTTTGGACCCCCAAACAGGCACAGCCTAAGCCGGCAGCAATCCAGAGGATATACTCAAGGAAGACAGGGG
>CAJUNI010000024.1:4239-28187 GCA_910587945.1 uncultured Parvibacter sp. | reverse complement strand
CAGTATCCGGTTGTCAAGGTTCCGCCTTCCGGTTCATTTGAACCGTTCGGCTGCGCTAGCTCTCTCAAGCGGCGCAAGGAAATACTTTACTCGTTTGTTTTCTGGTCGTCAAGAACTAATTTCAATAATTTTGAAATTTATTTTTGCGGCCATTTTTAAAGGAGTTAACGAGCAAGTTCCCTAGAGCGCATCAATCAGATTGATGGCTCCCCTCCAGCGATTGGTGGGATTGATTATTGTACCCATTGCCTATTTGGTTGGCAATACCCAATTTTATCTTTTTTCAAAAGTGACTTTCTCCGTGCCCAAAAGCCCTTTGCTAACCACATTTCTCAAGTGAATACCATCCCTTATAAAAGAAGGGCAACGCTCTCCGGCGTCACCCTTCCCTATATATATGTAAAGAACGTTGCGATAGCAGCTAGCCACTACACCAGCTGAGCGAACTTACGCTTCCCCACTTGAATAACCGCTCCCTCTAAGCGACCAGGCTCCAAGTTGTAGTCACCCTTAGCCAAGGCTTCGCCATTTACTTTGACGCCACCACCATCAATAAGTCGGCGCGCTTCGCCGGCGCTACTCGCCAAACCAGCTTCGTGGAGAATCTTAGCCACATAGACCAACCCTTGGTCGTTCGGCGTTAAGTCGGCAGCAAAGGTGGGAATGTCCTCGGGCATTTCGTGCTGCTTGAATACGCGGTCGAAGGCCTCCTCGGCAGCCACGGCAGCTTCTTCGCCATGATAAAGCTCGACGATGTTGCGAGCTAAGGCGCGCTTTACCTTATTGGGGTGTAGGCTGTCGTTGGCCAAGCCTGCCTCAATGGCATCGATCTGAGCCACCTCTTCGGTGGAAGCCAATCGGTAGTACTTCACCATGAGTTCGTCAGGAATTGACATGATCTTGCCAAACATATCGGACGGCTCATCGGTTAAGCCTACGTAGTTGCCATAGGACTTCGACATCTTACGCACACCGTCGGTGCCTTCAAGCAGCGGCAGGGTGAGGCACACCTGAGGTTCCATGCCGAGTTTTTCCATGAGTTCTCGACCTGCCAGCAAGTTGAAGAGTTGGTCGGTGCCACCCAATTCCACATCAGCCTTGATAACGGCAGAGTCATAGGCCTGCATCACGGGATACAAAAACTCGTGAAGGCTAATCGGCTGATTGGAGGTATAACGATTATGGAAGTCGTCGCGCTCCAGAATGCGAGCCACCGTGAAATTACTCAGCAGCTTCAGCAGTTCTTCCATTGAAAGCGAAAGGATCCATTCCGAGTTATAGCGAAGGGTAGTCCGCTCAGGATCCAACACTTTAAATGCTTGGTCTACATAGGTTTGCGCGTTAGCTGCAACTTGTTCCCGAGAGAGCTGAGGGCGCGTTGAGTTGCGACCCGACGGATCGCCAATCAGCGCCGTGCCATCTCCAATAATGAGCGTCACTTCATGACCGAGATCCTGGAACTGGCGAAGTTTACGCAGCGGGACAGCATGACCCAGATGAATATCGGGAGCAGTAGGATCAACACCCAGCTTAATGTTAAGCGGAACGCCGCGCTCCAACTTCTTTAATAGGGCACTTTCGGGAACAATGCGATCAGTTCCCGACATAATGGTGGCCAACTGCTCTTGAGGGGTCATGAACTACTCTCCTTTTAATAGGCTCTAAAACGCCCGCCGGGCAATGCTCAGCGGGCTATTGTACTCCAAGCAATGGATAAGACTCTTGACTCGACTTAGGGAACTCTACGAGACGCCGCGGAAGAGATGGCCGCTGGTGCTGTGGGGCATTTTAGCGATGGCATTGCCATCAGAGCGAGCAACAGCCAACGCGCGCACCGCTCGCCCTACCGCTTGGGCAGCCTCTTCACCATTCATTAATGTGGTATCGACCAAAAACGCAGACACTCCGGCCGCCAACAATTCCGGCATGGTATGGGCGATATCCAAAGGCACACTGTTATAGAGATGGCTTCGACCAAGACAGTCAGTTACCACCGGGAACTCATAGCCCTTGCGATCCTTGAGGAAATGGGGGCTTTTGCGGCGCGCACAGGTTTCGCACTGCTGATTACATGACCCTTGACTCATAAGGAGGCAGTGTTCTGTGATCATGAGTTCCTGGGCTCCCATGATCATAACCCCAACCTCCACGGGGCGTTTCCCGGCCAACTCCGTGATTTGCTGCAGCGTGAGCTCAGGAGAGAGCCAGACTCGTTTAGCACCCCAAGATGCCAAGGTATCAAGGGTGAGCCCGTTGGTCACCGGCAGATGCCACCCCACATCTACCAGGGCCTCTTCTTGCAGTGCACGCTCTACGCTTCCCAGGCTTTCCACCAACACCGGCTTTCCTGGCTCCACATAGCGCCAGGGGTCAGCGCTGCTCTGGGTCTCCCGGGCACTACCCACCGCATCGTGGTCCACAGTGGGAAGCAGCGGCACACACTGCTTAGGGTAACCTGCTTGTTCGGTGGTAGCCGTAAGCTGCCCGGCAATGGTGGCCTGACCGCGTCGATAGTTGAGCGCCGGCACGTAAATGATGTCAGCCCCCGCTCGCTTAGCTGCGCGAGCGCACACCGGGTTTGTAGCCACTGCCGCAATACGGCAACCGGGAGTGGGTGTCTCGCAGACCCAAGGACGAACCTCCACCCGTGGAAGCGAGCGTTCGTGGCTGGGCGCTAACTGTTCATAGAGAGCTGCTAAAGCATCGCTGCGACCGCGATGGAGTTGGGAAAATCCAATACCCACGCCCTCATCAAGCTCGATGGAAAGACCTAGCAGCGAGAAATCCGTAGCACCCAAGCGATCGACATGAGCATAGACATCCTCAGGCGTAACCGCTTTGGTTTTAGCGGTTTCTACAACAGGACCGAGGGCACTGCCCCGTGCCTCGGGATGAGCGGCTGCGATCCGGCGAGCAATCGCCAACGCACTTTGGTATCGCTCTTTCAGCTCTTGAGAAATGGTTGGGTCATCCACCAGGGCGCCCTGACTCGTCCAGCGCAAGCCCTGTGCTTCGCCCGCTTGGCGCACTGCTTCTTCAGACGCAGGCCAAAACTCAAAGGCCACAGGCTCGCCAAGCCGCAAGCGAACGCTGCCTTGTACCGGAATGCGCGGCTCATGATCCTTATCTTCAAAGGCCGCTTCTGCACTGCGCACGCGAAACACGCGATCTGAGGCCTTGGGCTTATATTTCATCTGGGACCCATCGAGGATCACGCAGCCCGACTTGGTGGGAGTAGCGTCTTCCACCACAAGGGTGCCGTGGCCCTTACCCGTCCAAACTTCCAGAACATCGCCGGTCACAAGCGGCTTCGTGGGCTTTACCAAAACGGAGCTTCCCCGCACCTCGGCCACACGTCCGATGGCTTGGCCTCGATTATTGGGGCGCTGATAGCTCATCATGGCATTACCGCGTTCGCCTTCAAGATAGGCCGTAGTAAGACCGCGAGAGAACACGGCCGCCAGCCGCTCCTCTTCCTGAGCGGCAGTGGCAGCATCAACTTCTGAGTTCGGCTGGTCCCATTCCGCCAGGGCACGGTCGAGGGCTTCGCGATAGACCGCAACCACTTCGGCCACATAGGTCGCCGATTTCATGCGGCCTTCAATCTTTAAGGAGGCAACTCCTGCCTTCACCAAGTCCGGCACCACGCTCACCGAGCACAGATCCGCCGGCGACAGCAAGTGATCCCCCGAGCTTTTGAGCGGCTTGGACACCGCGCTGTTGTGCAACTCATAGGGAAGACGGCAGGCTTGGGCACACAGTCCTCGATTGGCAGAACGGCCGCCGATCATAGAGGAGAGATAGCACTGGCCCGAATAGCACACGCAAATGGCACCGTGAGCAAAGACCTCTACTTCCATGCCAAGCTCGGTTGCCCGGGCACATAAATGTGCGATTTCTTCTACCGAAAGCTCGCGGGCGAGCGTAACCCGATCCGCGCCCAAACGAGCGGCGGCATAGAGGCCCGCTTCGCTATGAATATTCATTTGGGTAGAAATATGAATGGAAGCCTCCGGCAACGTGCGAGCTAACTCATCGGCAAGACCGAGGTCTTGCACAATGAAACCATCGGCTCCTTGACGAAATGCTTGGCGCGCGTACTCCAGCGCTTCCGTTACTTCTTCGGGAAGAATGACCGTGTTTAGCGTGATGTAGATTTTTACCCCGCGGCTGTGGGCATAGGAAAGCGCCTCACCGAGCGTTTCGAGGGTAAAGTTATCTGCGTTGCGCCGGGCGTTGAAGGCATCTAGGCCAAGGTAGACTGCGTCAGCCCCTGCAGTTACTGCCCCATGAAGAGCAGCCCAACTCCCAGCAGGAGCCAAAAGCTCGACGGTAGGTACACTCATGAATTTCCTTCGGTTATGGGAGGTACAGCCCTATTCATTTTCCAGATCAATGGCGCGCTGATCGCCGCTCTGGAGCATCTGAATTCCTTCGTCATAGGCTTTTTGAATAGCCTGAACGCGCCCATCATAGGTGCTGTAGTCGAAGGGGTGTTCTGGTGTTGCGGAGGTAATGTCACCATAGAGTGCCACGTAATCACTCAGAGCTCCCTGCAATGCCACACAACCATCCACATAGTCCTGACGAACATCGGCAAGGACTTCCGGAGCCTCAATAGCGGTAAATGCATCGATGACCCGGTTTGCATTTTCGGCCTGGGTGCGCATAGTCACGATATCCTGACGCGCCACCGCCTCATTGAACGCATCCAGTGTTTCGGTGAGTTCTTCCATAGAAGAATGGGCTTTGGACATATAGGTCACGTTCTCGGATTGAGCCGTATTACCCGCAGGAGCGCCCAAGCACCCGGACAATAAGCAGAGTGCCATAGCCATAACCACGGCCACCAAAGTAAAGGAATATCGTTTGCTTCGTTGCTTCATGAGCAGCTCCTTGCTACCTATTATCTTTGTTCGAACTACGCACCATCGAACTAATCGCTATTTTCCGTGGGAGGATTGTCGCCACCCCCGTCGCCACCACCATCACCGTCGCCACCGGGATTTTCGGTGTCGCCCGGATCAGGATCTCCTCCTGTAGGCGGCTCCGGAGTTTCAGGATCCGTAGGCTGCGTCGGATTCTCGGGCTGTTCAGGGCTTGTGCCACCGCCCTCGTTTCCACCACCTTCGGAACCGGTTGGCGGATCCACGGGTTCTTGAATCTGGCCAGACTCAGCATCCTCGGCCTTTTCGTCGGCATCACTATCGCCCGAGCCATAGTAGCCACCGATGTTATATTCGGCGTTGGTGTACTTGGTATACACCGGCTTACCTGCCGTAGGGAATTCCTCGTGAGGCTGCCCCTCCAACACCGTATCCAAGAACCGGGCAAATACGCTTGCTGCCGTAATGCCACCAGGGATGGACTTCGCTACCGTAATGTCGGAGCGGTCACCCAACCAAATGGCTACCGATAGCTGAGGCGTAATGCCACAGAACCAGTTGTCTTTATAAAGGTCCGCGGTACCGGTTTTGCCAGCAGCCACCTGCCCTGAAGAGAGCCGTGCCGCACGACCCGTACCAGAAGTAACCACACCCTTCATAACCTCGACCGTAGCATGGGCTACCTCTTCAGAGATAACACGCTCTCCTTCGGGGTGTTCGTTATCCACAATGACTTTACCCGTTCGATCCACAATGCGCGTAATGCATTCCGGATCATAGTGAGTACCGCCATTTGCTAACGTAGCATAGGCGTCCGCCATCTCTAAAGGTGTTACCAAAGAGGTGCCGAGCGTCAACGACCCGACGTTTTCAAGCGTTGAGGTGATACCCAGTTTATGGGCCATTTCTGCTACCTTTGACGGACCAAGCGCTAAGCACAACCGCGCAAAGGCTGTATTAGATGACACGGCAAAGGCACTGGTAATGGAGCGCGTACCATAATCGACATAGCCAATGTTATGCACGGACCAACCGGGGAACTCAGCCCGCGAACCCGCGTCGATCATGGTTTCCGGATCAATACCCTCTTCGATAGCGGCCGCCAAGGTAAAGGTCTTAAACGAGGAGCCAGCTTGACGACCAGAACCGCCAGAGCCTGTGGCCATGTTTACCTGGGTTTCGTTAAAGTCTTTACCACCCACCATGGCTCGAATGAAGCCGTTGTCAGGATCAATAGCTACCAAAGATACCTCGAACGGTTCGCCCGTTTGAGCCTGCTTTTCATCAGCGGCGTCTTGGGCGGCATCCTGAATGAAGGGATCTAAGGTGGTATAGACCGTCAACCCACCCTTGAAGATTTCTGCCGTTGAGTAGGCGTACTTTCCATTGGGATCCGTAAGTTGGTCGCGCACATAACTCGTGAAATAGGGATAGGCCAAGATGCCGGTCTGAGAGAACGTAGTGGGGTTCAACTCCAGCGGAGTGGCCACCGCTTGATCATAGGTAGCTTGATCAATAAATCCATTGCGCAGCATGCGCTCTAACACTACGTTGCGACGCTTGAGGCAATTCTCGGGATTATCGATGGGGTTGTTATAAGTAGGTGACTGCGGAATACCCACCAAGGTAGCCGCCTGAACCACGTTGAGCTCGTTGGCATTCAAGGAGAAGTAACGCTGGGCAGCTGCCTGAATGCCATAGGCGCCAGAACCATAATTAATGGTGTTGAGGTACATCAAAAGAATCTCGTCTTTATCGTACTGCTCTTCGAGCTTGAGTGAGATATAGGCCTCACGCACCTTACGCTTGAGGGAAATGTCGTTCATTTCCTCCGACAGGATGGTATTACGTACAAACTGCTGGGTAATGGTGGAGGCACCCTCAAGTTCGCCACCAAGCATGTTATTTACCAGAGCACGAGCAATACCAAACATGTCAACGCCATTGTGGCTGTAGAAGCGTTCGTCCTCGGTAGCAACGGTGCCCTCTAGCACATAAGGGCTAATCTGCTCTAAGGTAACCGGCTCGCGATTTTCCAACTGGAATTCTGCCAGCACCGTGGTGCCATCGGCAGCATAGACCGTCGTGGGTTTTGAGGAATTGTACGCGTCGGCATTCGCGTAATCGGGAAGGTCGGTTAGCCATGAGGAACAGAGGGAAAACACACCAATGCATCCCACAACTACCAGACCCACAAACACCGTCAAAACGCCTAAGACGATGGACTTTTTATTGCTCACTTTTGTGCCGCGACGCCGCTTCATGGCGCGTGAACCCATACCGAACCTCCGCTCGCTTGGTTATCCGCGCCATTGTACCATCGCCCGAAGTGGCGTTTTAGCCGGTTCGGGCCGGCGTCATGCGAACGCCACAACGAACCGGCCAGATAGCCTAGGAATGCTTAAGTAGATCGTGCTGGCTCCCCCATTGAGTGCGCGCTTCTTCTAGTTGCACCTTGACCGCCTCATGACCGGTGCCGCCATAGGTGGTCCGCGCTGCCGTGATGGCCTCAATATTGAGTGCCTGCTGAATATCCGCCTCAAATAGCGGAGTTTTTTCCTGGAAGTCCGCCAAGGTCAGATCCGGCAAATCGCACCCGCGCTCAACGCAAAGCTTCACAAGCGATCCCACAATCTCATGAGCCTGACGGAAGGGCATGCCCTTCTTCGCCAAGTAATCCGCCACATCCGTAGCCGCCAAAAACCCACCCGTAGCTTGAGCAGCCATACTGTCTCTATTGACGGTCCAGGTGGAAATCATGCCCGCCGCACATTGGTAGCAAGCTTCCAATGTGTCCACCGCGTCCATGGCCCCCTCTTTGTCTTCCTGGAGATCTTTGTTGTAGGCCAAGGGAAGCGACTTCAGCGTCATCAGTAAGGCCATTAAATCTCCTACCACGCGACCTGTTTTGCCACGAATCAGTTCCGCAAAGTCGGGGTTTTTCTTTTGCGGCATGATGGAAGAGCCGGTAGAGAACGAATCAGACAACGTGATAAAGGAAAACTCCACCGTAGACCAAAGTACGATTTCTTCGCAGAGTCGACTCAGATGAATGGACGATACGCTGCAGGCATAAACCAGATCAAGAAGGAAGTCTCGGTCTGAAACCGCATCCAGAGAATTGGGAATAACCCGATCAAATCCCAGTTGAGATGCCGTGGCAAACCGATCCAGCGGATAGGTGGTACCCGCCAGAGCTGCCGCACCCAACGGACACGCATCGGCCGCATCACAGGCAGCCTGCAGGCGCACGTAGTCACGGGCCAGCATCCAGTTGTAGGCCAGAAGATGATGGGAGAAGAGTACCGGCTGCGCATGCTGCATGTGAGTATACCCCGGCAGGATAACGCCGAAATTCGCTTCCGCTTGGTCCAGCAGAACTTCACGCAGTGCCAGGTTTGCCCTCATAAGATCTTGAGCGCGCTGCTTCATGTACAACCGCGTATCAGTAGCCACTTGATCATTGCGGCTGCGCCCAGTGTGAAGCCGAGCCCCCGCACTTCCAATCCGCCGCGTCAGTTCAGACTCGATAGCCATATGAATATCTTCATCATTAATGTCGAAGGTAAATTCGCCCGCCTCGATAGAAGCAAGGATGGAAGCAAGCCCCTCATCGATGGCCTTCGCATCTTCTTCGGAGATGATGGACTGGGCAGCAAGCATGGCGGCATGGGCGCGGGAGCCCGCAATGTCTTGGGCGTACATGCGCTTATCCACCGGCAAAGATGCGCCGAAGCGTTGAGTGAACTCATCGACCCCTTCGCTAAATCTTCCCGACCACAATGCCATAATTAATCTCCTTGTATCGTTACCACTGTTAGGCATGAAATGCGCCCTGGCTTCGCGGGTTCCGCCAAGGCGCATCGGACGTTCCATTGACTTATTTAGGCGTTTACCATATCAGCTTCGCTGAGCACTGCCTCTGCCTGTTCTACGACACCCTCCGTTGGGTCGGCAAACTCACAAGTGGTGCTGGCCACCTTCTTGAACTGATGCATTTCCGCTCCCATGGAAAGACGGTTCTCGGCCCATACTTTGCACGAGAGCGCGTGCAGATCAATGAAGCCCTTGGCTGCTTTTTGGTCAAACTCATCTTCGGCGCTATAGGTGGCCAACTCAAAGGCATAGAGCGAATAGTCGGATTTCCGGCCAACCACCGTGCAGCTACCCTTGTAGAACTTCAGCTTTACCTCGCCGGTCAAGCATTGCTGGGTGTGGGACATAAAGGCATCGAGGGCTTCTTTGAGAGGCGAGAACCACTGGCCGTTGTACACACACTCAGCCCAAGTTTGCTCAAGCGCAAGCTTGTGATGGAGCACGCCGCGCTCAAGGCAAAGATCTTCCAACGCCTTATGAGCTTCGATAATGGCCAAAGCACCGGGGCACTCATAGCACTCACGGCTCTTCACGCCCACCAGACGATTCTCCACCATATCGATGCGACCGAAGCCATGGGTTCCCGCGATCTCATTCATGGCATAAATGATGTCGAGGTAGCTCATCGGCTTGCCATCCAGCGCACAGGGGATGCCGGCTTTAAAGGCAATAGTGACATACTGCGGGGTGTCCGGAGCAGTCAGCGGATCCGATACCATGGTGTAGATGTCGGTGGGGGGCTCTGCCCAGGGATCTTCCAGGACGCCACATTCGATAGCGCGACCCCACAGGTTGTCATCAATGGAATAGGGTGACGCATTGGTGGTCGGAACATCGATGCCGTGTTCGGCCGCCCAAAGCATTTCCTCTTCACGAGACTTTAAATCCCAGTCACGAACGGGAGCGATAATCTCAAGCGAAGGATCCAGCATCAAAATAGAGGACTCAAAACGCACCTGGTCATTGCCTTTACCCGTGCACCCGTGGGCAATATACTTGGCGCCGAAGCTATGAGCCGCATCCACCAGATGCTTGCAAATGAGCGGCCGTGACAGGGCGCTTACCAGGGGATACTTGTTCTCATACATAGCGTTAGCTGCCAGTGCGGCCGTCAGGTATTCGTCGGCGAAGGTTTGACGCATGTCTACGACCAGACACTCCACGGCACCGGTAGCCAGCGCCTTTGCCTTGATAGCTTCCAGGCCATCATGCTCTTGTCCCACATCACCAACCACGGCGATAACGTCGAGGTTGTACTTTTCAGTGAGCCACTTAATACAAACGGAGGTATCAAGGCCACCGGAGTAGGCAAGAATAGCTTTTTCTTTGGGAGCGGTTTGCGTAGTCATGAGCGTTCCTTTCTTTGACCATGGATCTATGTGCCCGGATCTGCGGAACGCGGTGCCGTCAAACTATGACAGTATTCTCGTGACTGGAGGGATAAACCAAAAGAGAGATGCGTACCACGGCTTTTCCTAAACGCGAGCGCCGAGCGACCCTCGCACAAGCCCCTTAAGCCCTAAGGGGTAATGGAGAAGGGAGAAAAGCGGCCCTTGAAAATTCTGTGACGACTAGCGTCGTCGCAGACGGGCAGCTACCTGGACGCAACGGCGTCGGGCAGCCGTGGCAACAAAGAAAGGCGCAGCAACAGTGTTGGATTCACCAACCAGCGAAGTTATGAGACCGGTGGTCTGCATAAAAGCCGCGCTCCTTTCTTTCTCAACCCCAAACGGGGTGACCAATTGCTTGGACGGCATATTAGCCCAGAAGAAAGGAGCGTGATAGAAAAATTTTCAAAATGGAAACAAGAAATCGTTTAACGGAATTACACCCGGGATTCGTCGAGGTAAGCACCAAGCCACGCCATGAGCGCATCCACGTCTGCGTTATCGCAGATGAGCGGGGGTAAAAAGCGGAGGGTTCGCGGACCTGTATAGTTGAGTACAAACCCTGCTTCGAGGCCGGCTGCTACCACCTGAGGCGCATCCGGCAACCCCTCGGCAAGATCGCAACCCACCATGAGCCCTAGTCCTCGAACGTTTTCGATACCCGCGAGCGAGCCCAGTTGCTCCCGGAAGTACGCCCCCGTGGCTTCAATGGAAGCGCAGAGGTCTTCCTGATCCAGGGCGCCAAGCACCGCTTCCATAGCGGCCATGGCAAGACAGCTTCCGCCAAACGTGGTGCCATGAATACCGGGCGCGAACAAATCAGCAATGGCCGCTTTAGCTGCGCAGGCTCCCGCCGGGAAGCCGCCCGCAATGCCTTTTGCCATCGAAACAACGTCAGGCACGATGCCAAACTGCTGGAAACCAAAGGGGCGACCAGTGCGGAATATGCCGCACTGGACCTCGTCACAAATCATTAGGGCATCATGCTCTTCAGTGAGACGACGAACGGCTTGGAGATACTCCGGCGTCATCGGATGGACACCACTTTCTCCTTGAATGCACTCCAGCATGACCGCGCAGATTTCAGAACCATGGGCAGCAAACACTGCCTCGAGCGCCTCGATGTCATTACGCGGGACATCAAAGAATCCTTCAGGCATGGGAGCAAAATCGGTATGGAACTTTGGCTGGGCAGTGGCAGCCAACGTCATCATGGTGCGCCCGTGGAAGCTCGCGTCGATAGTAACGACGTAATAGGGTACGGTCTCTGACCCTTTAGCTTCTGCTTGGCGGCGTCCATAGAGTCGCGCCAGCTTGAGCGCGCACTCGTTCGACTCCGCACCTGAGTTCGAGAAGAAGGTTTTCCAAGGCGTTTGCTGGTCTTGGGGCGCAAAACGATTGAGGAGTTCCGAGAGATGTTCAGCCACCTGGCCGCGGTGTTCCTCGTAGTAGTAATTGCTTACATGGATGAGAGAAGCGGCTTGGTCCTGCAAGGCTTGGACCAACACCGGAGGACAGTGACCGAGACTATCGCAACCAATACCCGCCAAAAAGTCGAGATAGCTGCGGCCCTGATCATCGTAGAGATGCATCCCTTCCCCACGCACAAACTCCACCGGTTTGCGGGCAAAGGTGGGCATAACATAGGCCGCGTCAAGTGCTTCTTGTTGAGCGAGTGTCATAGGAAAAGACCTCCTAGCTAGGCAGGAATGTAGGGAACAAGAGAAGAGCGCCGTAGCCTGTTAGGGCAAGTCGCGATTCTCGATAAGCTTTGCCGCAAAATTGGTGATAGGCGCCGACGAAGGAACATCTTCGCTCGGCCGCGTGACCATCGTACCCACACCTTGGTCAGTCAAAAGCTCCAGCAGCAAGGCATGAGGCTGCGTACCATTGATGATGTGGGCTCGTTTTACTCCCGCATCAAGAGCATAAACGCAGGAGCGAAGCTTCGGGATCATGCCGGTAGATATCGCACCCTCTTTGATCATGGCGCGCGCCTCTTCCACATCCATGCGGGAAATAAGCGTGTCCTGATCCGGATAGTTTTCGTAGAGCCCGTCGACATCAGTCAGGAAGATCACTTTGTGGGCGCCAATAGCTGCAGCCACATGACCTGCAGCAACATCAGCATTAATGTTGTAGCTGCCACCGTCTTCGCCAATAGCCACCGTCGCGATGACGGGGATATAGTCAGCCGACACCAAATCTTCGATAAGGGCGTTGTTGATACGTGTGATAGTACCTACGCGGCCTAGGCGCGGATCGGCCTGCTCGGCCACAATTACTCCTGCATCGGCACCACTAATACCCACTGCCATGTTGCCATGCTCGTTCATGGCCTCAACGAGCTCCTGGTTAACCTGACCAATAAGCACCATGCGCACCAGCTCCATAGCTTCATCGGTGGTCACACGCTGACCATCAACGAACTCTACCGGCAGGTCAAAACGCTTCATGACAGCCGAGATAGCTTTGCCGCCGCCATGAACGATAACAACGTTTACACCAATGATTCTCAAGAGCAGGATGTCGGCCATAACGGCAGCACGGAGCTGAGCATCCTCCATAGCTGAGCCGCCATATTTGATCACAATGGTTTCACCAGTGACATTTTTGATCCAAGGCATAGCCTCAGAAAGGACTTCACCCGTAATAATTGAAACCCCTTCGGGGCGTGCTTCATTGTTGTAAATCATGAGCGATAATCTCCATTGATCGTGACGTAATCATGGGAAAAGTCGCAGGTCCACATCGTGGCACTGGCCTCTCCTGCCCCCAGATCTACCTCGATAGAAATTTCGGGGGCCTCAAATCGACGAAGCGCTTCTTCCTCATCGAAGGAAACGTTGAGGCCATTCTGACACACCAACAATCCGAGCATCCTAATAGAGACCTCATCTTGGTTAAATGTTGCCCCTGATCGACCCAACGCCGCTGCCACGCGACCCCAGTTAAGATCATGGCCAAAAACTGCCGTTTTCACCAAAGGAGAATTGGCCACCGTGCGCGCTGCGCAATCGGCCTCTTCAGGAGTTTGGGCTCCCTGCACCCTAACGGTAATGAGTTTGGTGGCCCCTTCCCCATCGGCGGCCATAGCCCGGGCAAGGTGAATGCACAGCCACTGAAGTGCCTGTTGGAAACGCTGTCGAGCTTGGCTGGGGTTAGCAAGAAAGTCGGTAGGGTCAGCAGCGCCACTGGCCAGCAGGAAACATGAGTCATTGGTGGACGTATCAGAGTCTACCGTGATGCAATTAAAGCTCTGACGAACAGCATCCAGCAAATCCTGGTGCAGCTCCTGGCCATTGAGCGGTACATCGGTAGTAATGACCGCAATCATGGTAGCCATGGAGGGCATGATCATACCGGACCCTTTAGTCATGGCGCCGAGGGTATAACGGCAGGCATCGGGCTCATCGCTGAGCGTAAAGGATACAGCGCAATGCTTCGGGTGGGTGTCGGTAGTCATGATCGCTAAGGCCGCATCAAGACTGCCGGCAGCACTGGCCGCTTCCACGGCCAAAGGCATGCCCTGCTCAAAGGGCTCCAGGGGAAGATCAACGCCAATAACTCCCGTTGAGGCTACCAGAACTTCATCCACAGGACAGCCAATAGCTTCCGCCGCGATTTCGGCCGAGCGGTCCGCTTGGGTGCGACCGCGCGCACCCGTAGCCGCATTGGCTACTCCCGAGTTGATGACTACTGCTCGTGCGGTTCCCCAGCTTTGGCCGGGATGACCTTCATCAAGAATGGCGCGATTGCGTTGCACCGGAGCCGCGCAGAACACGTTTTGGGTAAATACGGCCGCGCAAGGGCTGGGCTCCGCGGCCACTACCAGCGCTAAGTCGCGACGCTCGGGATCGGCGCGAAAACCCGCATGAATACCCGCCGCCTTAAACCCACAAGGACTTGCGACGCCCCCGTCCTGATCAACGGTGAGCCACTTGGGAGGCTCAAAAGACCCACACGATGCGTCTTCTTCTTGCATTACGTCAGCCATGATTTGGTCCCTTCTTAGACCGGCATTGCTACCGCCTGCAACCCTGCATCGGCGGCATATCCAAACACGATATTGGCACATTCGAGGGCTTGGGCTGCGGCGCCCTTCCCTAAGTTATCAATAGCCCCTGTGGCCACCAGGGCTTGGCCTTGAGCTGCAAACGCGATGCTTACCTGGGCACGAGCCGTACCGCAAACAGAGGCAGTACGAGGCTGTTGTCCTTGAGGGAGCACCTCAACCAACGACGAGGAGTCATAGAAGTCTTCATAAATCGATTGAACTTCCTCGATAGAGGCTGAGAGGCCAGGAGCCACTGGCATGGTGATAGTCGAGAGGAGTCCACGCCGCAAAGGCGCCAAATGGGGCGTGAACACCAACCGCCCTGGAATAGACAGAATTTGCTCAATCTCAGGGGTATGACGATGGGTGCCTACGCCATAGGCCTCGAGGTTTTCATCGGCAAAGCAATAGTGGGTGCGCTCGGTGGCTTTTTTGCCTGCACCGGTAACCCCCGAAATCGCATCAACCACAATAAGTCCTTGCTCCGCAACCAGGCCATGGCGCAAAGCCGGAGCTGCCGCCAAAGAGGTGGCCGTGGGGTAACATCCCGCACACCCAACAAGCACCGGATTTCCTTTTTGGTGGATTTGGGCGACCTGTTCGATTTCTTGGGGGAAGAGCTCGGGGAGTCCGAAGGTAGCTTGAGCGAGCCAATCCGTGGCGCAATGAGCAACGCCATACCATTGTTCGTAGACAGCGGGATCTTTCAGGCGAAAGTCCGCCGAAAGGTCAATGACCGTAATACCGCGTTCGAGATATGTTGGAGCCAGCGTCATGGCTGCTTTATGGGGCACCGCCAGAAATACCACATCGACGTTGGTTTGCTCCGCTTCTTCGTTCGTAACGAAAACGGCATCAGTAACCCCCGTAAAAGCGGGATAAAACTCAGCAAGAGGATGTCCGGCCTGGGCATCAGAGGCTGCAAACGAGAGATTGAACTGTGGGTGGTTGAGCAAAAGGCGGACCAGCTCAATACCTGCAAATCCGGCAGCACCTACCACTCCTGCGTTCTTCGCCATAACAACTCCTTTTCGCTTATGCCATAACTAGCGCCATGCTAGCAGTCTGTTCTACCACTTTCTTTACATATTGGAGCAAGTTAACCATTTGCTACCGTTTAGTGCCTTAACTCAACTAGACTTATCAAATTGCACCCGATGAAAGGAACATCTCATGAGCAATGAAGGTAAGACTGTCAAAGTCCACTACAAAGGAACGCTGGACGACGGCACCGTGTTTGATTCTTCCTATGACCGTGGCGAACCCATTGAGTTTACGTGCATGGGCGGCCAAGTTATCCCAGGATTCGACGAAGGCGTTAAGGATTTAGCTGTTGGCGAAACCACCACGATCCACATTGAGCCCGAGGATGCCTACGGCCCCTATCGCGAAGAACTGATTGATCAGATTCCCGTTGAGAATATTCCCAACGCCGACCAACTGCCGGTGGGCCAGGTGATTTATTTAACGGGTCGCGATGGCACCCCTATGCCGGCTAAGGTAGCATCCATCGAAGATGGCATGGTGACCTTCGACTTCAATCATCCCATGGCGGGCAAGCCGCTGAACTTCGATCTTGAGCTTGTTGAGGTTGTTGACTAAGAAAGCTCACGCGTCTATCGAAGCCGCAGGTGACCTCTTACGGTCAAGGCCGGTTTGGTTAACCGCTTTTTCCAAAGTAGTCAGCTAAGACAACAACGACAGCTGCCATAAACAGAACTCCGCTTTTGATTATTTCAGAAGCGGAGTTTTTTGTTCGGCAGCAATGCAAACTCTAGGAGTTGGCATAAAGCGAAGCATAGGGACGAGAAGACGCCGGGCGTAAACAATAGAATCCATCACCGCTCAGATCAACTCCTGCCGGAAGCTCACCGTCAAAGTAGTCGCCATAGCGCTGCAGCAGTCCAGCAAGCGTGGCTTTGTCTTCCTCGGTCACCGGTTCAAGTACAAGCCCATCGGGGATGTCATTGGCCTCGAGAGGATCTCGTAAATACATCACGCCACCATGCATCCCGGTACCGAGATACTCCCCCGCTTGACCCATAAGCACGATGATGCCACCCGCCATGTACTCGCCCAGAAAACTTCCTGCGTTACCGCCAATAACAATAACCGGGCAGTGAGACTCATATTGCTTCATGTGAATCCCTACGCGCCAGCCGCAATCATCGCGAATAAATACTTCGCCGCCCCGCATGGCATAACCGGCGGCATCGCCGCAGCGACCATGGATCACAATGAGGCCACCGTTCATGGTATTGCCGACCTGGTCTTGGGCGTTTCCAAACACCTCGATTTCACCGCCGTCGAGATAGCTGGCCATATCGTTTCCCGGCGTGCCATGAATTTCAAGGCGTTTGCCGGCAGGCATCGCACAGCCCAAGTACCGCTGAGCAAAAACCTCTTGTAGCTCTACCACGTCAGAGGTATCAAGAGCGTCTCGAACCCACTCATTCGCTTCTTTGAAATGAGCGGTTCCCAACTCTACGGAGCGTACTACTTTCTCTGTAGTGGACTCAGTCATGATTTCCGACTCCCTTCTTAACCTCTCAAGATAGGGCCACGCCTAACGCAGCCAACAACGAAGGCAACTTCAAGCACACTCTTGATCAGGCGCGATTCCTGCTTGTACTTCCCACTATTCCCCGGCGCACTTCACGCCTAATATCTCGCGCTCTTTATCACTGAGGCCAATGCCTCGTAACATCAAGCGATTCCCACGCAAGCTATCAATGGCATTGATTCCCATGCCGCCCATCATTTCCTTGATTTCTAAATTCCAGCCACGCACTAAGTTGATAATTCGCTCAGCCTGAGCTTCGGGATCAAGACGGGAGGTGAGTTCAGGCCGCTGGGTTGCAATCCCCCAATTACAGAGACCACTGGAGCAGTCTTGGCACTGACGACAACCCATCGCAATGAGAGCAGCGGACGCAATGGAAACCGCATCGGCGCCTAATGCAATCGCTCGGACCGCATCGGCAGAATTACGAATAGAACCACCCACCACAAGGCTGACTTTAGGGCGGATGCCCTCATCGCGAAGTCGCTGATCCACCGCAGCAAGAGCAAACTCAATGGGGATACCGACACTATCGCGAATACGGAGCGGAGCAGCTCCTGTACCGCCGCGGAACCCGTCAATCACAATGACGTCGGCACCGGCGCGAGCCACGCCACTGGCAATAGCAGAAACGTTGTGAACCGCAGCAATTTTTACCGCGATAGGCTTGCGATAGAGTGTGGCTTCCTTGAGCGAGAAAATCAGCTGGCGTAAATCCTCGATCGAGTAAATATCATGATGAGGAGCAGGCGAGATGGCATCGGTCCCTTCAGGAATCATGCGGGTGCGCGATACCTCAGCATTGATTTTTTCACCCGGAAGATGACCTCCAATGCCCGGCTTTGCCCCCTGCCCTATTTTGATTTCGATCATAGAACCCGTATTAAGGTAATGAGGATCTACCCCGAACCGCCCGGAAGCCACCTGCACTACCGCATGATCGCCATAGCTTTCGAGGTCTTGATGAAGACCACCCTCACCCGTATTAAAGAACGTTCCCAACTCCTTGGCAGCCAGAGCAAGAGCCTTTTGAGCGTTGAGCGAAATAGATCCAAAACTCATGGCAGAAAACATGATGGGAACGTCCAGTTTGACCTGAGGCGGCATCTGGGTAAGCACCCGTTGTTCTCGCTCATTGATCTTTAGGAGATCCGGACGGCTTCCCAGAAACACGCGGGTTTCCATAGGTTCACGCAACGGATCAATGGAAGGATTTGTCACTTGGCTTGCGTTGAGGAGCAGGTGATCCCAGTAGATGGGATAGTCCTGGGGGTTGCCCATAGAAGCCAAGAGCACTGCTCCCGTATCCGCCTGCTTCGCAATATCTTGCATAGTCTTAAGCGTCCAATTTGCCGAGCCGGAATCCACCTGAGGCCATCGATCAATGGCAAGAGCCGTGGTTGGACAAAACAGCACACAGCGCTGACAGTTAACGCATTGACCATGGCGAGCAACCAGAGCCCCCGTCTTTTGATTGACCTGATGCACGTGGTGCGAGCATTCCCGCACACAGACACCACAGTTGATGCAAGCATCTGCATCGCGAAGAACTTTATAGCGAGGAAGCGTTGGCGTGTTCATGGCTTAGGCCTCCTTCCTTTTACGGGGAAGAACGCCCGTTTCATGATGGTAGGGCTTTTCCTTGGCGGGACGATTTTCGGCTGACTCGTTTCGCTTCCGCTCGGCCACTGAGTCAAGCTGAACCACAAATGGCACGCCTCCCTCAATGGAGCGAATATTTTCAGCATCGGGGCAGACAATTTCAATGGCGGCTTGCTCGCTGGCAAAGTAAGTCATGGGGCCTTTTTCGCCCACCATGAGAGCTCGAAGTTTGAGCCGGTCATTAAGGGCTAGCAGACCTTCATCCGAACCAAGGATGACCGAGAACGGTCCGTTAACAAGCGCGCTGGCATAACAAATCCTAAGCGTTGTCTCAAACGCGGCTTGCTCTGGATCCATCCGATCAATGTCATCCCAAGAGGTGGCCGTCATGATATGGGCCGCCATTTCTTGGGAAAACCCATGACGCCGAGCCAACAGGTCAAAGAGATAGGTAATTACTTCCGTATCCGTTTGCAATTCGCAGTCATAGCCAAACTGCTCCACATAGCGACGATTTGCGTCATAGCTGGATATTTCACCGTTGTGAACAATGGACCAGTTCAGCAGAGTAAAAGGATGGGCACCACCCCACCAACCAGGAGTGTTGGTAGGAAAGCGTCCATGAGCTGTCCACGCCCAGGCTTTGTAATCCGTAATGCGATAAAACTCGCCAATGTCTTCGGGATAGCCGACGCCCTTAAACGCACCCATATCTTTTCCCGAGGAGGCTACGAAAGCACCGTCGATCTTCCCGTTAATGTGGAACACATGCTGCATGGTGTATTCCGCCTCATCAAGCCCACTCATGTTAAGACGCATGGGGTGTGGCGCCACGAAATACCGCCATATGTCGGGCGGATTCTTAATGGAAGCAACCGGCTCGGTAGGAATACGTTCTTGCTTTTCACTCATAAAGTAAGTGTCGAGATATTCCTCTGTGGCCGCACGAGCCTCCCGAGACTCATACATGATATGGAAGGCATAGAGATCTTTATACTCAGGGTAAATGCCGTAAGCAGCAAACCCTCCCCCAAGTCCATTGCCACGGTCATGCATAAGCGCAATGGAGCGAAGGATATCGGTGCCGTCATGGCAGGTACCCGTGCGATCCATAATGCCCGCAATTGCGCAGCCTGACGGAATCCGCGTATTACCTTCTCTCAGGTGTGTTGGGATCATAGCTTCCCCTTCCAACCCTGTTGCATTACTTTGTTTGACAGCCCAACTGCCTTAGGCCCTCTCTTACAAACACTCCGAGGATTTCTGAGCGTGATTTCAGTTTAGGGAGACCGTGTTTCAGCAGGATGTGTTGCTTGTTACTATTGTGTTTCGCTGCGCTCCTTAAGCCGCACGCGTATCTTCCTCGAAACACGCGAGCAGGACCGCCAATTCCGCAAGCTCTTCTGGACGTTCGAGCAAATCGGTAAGTACAGCCGCAGCAAGGACATCATCAGCCAACGACCCAAACGGACAGGAGCATTGGGGCCATTGCAGCGTTTCTGGTAGTAGCTGATTTTCAATCGCGTCCGGATCAAAGGCGCACTGATCTAAAGGGCTCATAGCCTTCCTTTCGTTTCGTTCTTTATAAATCAGAAAAGCAAGGCTGCCTTTATTACGGCGGCTTGTCAGGCCGAGACCGCCCGTAGACAACCACGAAATGACTCCGCAGATCAGCAGTGGTTTTTGACCGATCGATTTTGGGTTGCAGACTTTGGAGATGCATTCCAATGCGCAGAAGGCGTTGCCTGCCTAGCTGCTGAACGAGGTAGGGACTCTTTGTGCATTGCAGGGCTGCACAGAACCCCACCAGCTCGCTGTACGACAACGCAGCTGAAGGCGCAAAAGACGCTATTGGTACTGAATCAGAAAATGCCACCGACGAATACAGGTATTGGGGTACAGCCATAGTGATTCTCCGTCCAACGTAGAAAAATGAAGAGGGAGGATCTTGCCGAGTGGCATGCAGAAAATGATGCAGGACGCTTCGGCCATCACAGGGAAAAGCAAAGTGTTTCGGTACTGGCTCCGACAGCGACCATGATAGCACGTTATAAGAACATATGTTCGTATTTTTTTGGGAGAGAGTAGAAAAAAGTGGACCGCACCCGAAGCACGGTCCACTTCCCATCAGCTACCGACAAAGGAAGCAAGCTTCCCTAGGATTGCCCGCTTTAAGCAACGGACATCCTCGCGGTTAGTTGCCCGCAGCGCGAGCCGCTTTGTACTCTTCCACCAATTTCTTGGTCACATCATGAGGCGCCTCTTCGTAGCCCTCAACATGAACCGTGTAGGATCCGCTGCCACGAGTAATGGAGCGCAGGTCCTTGGTGTAGTTCACCACTTCCGCGTAGGGAACACGCACCATAATGATGGTCTCCCCTGCGTCATTGGAGTCAGTTCCCACAATACGACCACGACGCGTGGTGATGTCGCCCATGACAGCGCCAGCATATTCTTCGCTTACCGTAATATCCATGTGGGCCATCGGCTCTAACACAATAGGATCGGCGTTTTCGCAGGCTGCACGGAAGCCAATACGAGCCGCCGTCTTAAACGCCATTTCGTTTGAGTCCACCGAATGGTAAGACCCATCGTAGACAGCGCATTTAATATCCACCATGGGATAGCCAGCCAGGAAGCCTTCCTTCATAGCTTCCTGCACGCCCTTGTCAACGGCCGGAATCAAGCCGCCAGGAATCGCGCCACCCTTGATTTCATCCACAAACTCATAGCCACCGCCGGGGAACGGCTCCAGCCGCAGCCAGCAATCGCCAAACTGACCGGCGCCACCCGTCTGCTTCTTATGACGACCCTGAGCTTCAGCCGTTTTGCGGATGGTCTCGCGATAGGGAACACGCACCGGTACCTGCTTCACATCAACGCCGGATTGCTCCTTCAAGCGAGCCAGCAGCATGTCTACCTGAGTGTCACCCATGGCGGTCAAAATGGTTTGATGGGTATCTTCGTTACGCGAAATGGCAATCGTCGGATCAGACTCAGCGGCGCGAGCTAAGAACGTGCCCAGCTTGTCTTCATCCTTCTTATTAACTGCCTCTAAGGCCACCGGATATTGCGGCGTGGGCAACGGCAGCGGCATGACGGAAATCTCGCCCGTCTGGGACAACGTGTCACCCGACTTCGTTTCAGCCAGTTTCGGTACCACAATGATGTCGCCAGCTTTGGCGCTTTTAACGTCATTGGTCTCTTTGCCCATCATGACATAGAGGTGACCCAGGCGCTCTTTCTTGCCGGTACGAGAATTAACGAGTTCCATGCCCGGCTCAAGCACACCCGCGATAACCTTCAAGAAGCTCAAGCGGCCCACAAACGGATCCGACACGGTCTTAAAGACAAAGGCGGCGGGGCGCTTACTTTCATCCACACGAATGGTTTCACCATCAGCCATTTGGAACCGGCCATGGCTGCGCGGGTGCGGGAAGTAGGTGCAAATGTCTTCCATCAGACCCTGAACACCTTGCATGATGATGGTTGAACCCACAAATACCGGAATGAATAATTCTTTAGCAATGGCCTGGTCAAGAAGCGATTCCAGCTCTTGCTGCGTCAAAGACTCTTCGCCATCCAGATATTTCATCATGAGCTCGTCGTCGGCCTCGGCCACCAGATCGCAAAGCTTGTCGCGGGCAGCCTGAGCCACCTCGCGATACTCTTCCGGAATCTCTTCCACCACTTCTTCATCGGTGCCGCCGCTGTGATAGCGAGCTTTCATGCGAATGATGTCGATAACACCCTTGAAATCAGACTCTACACCCATCGGGATAGTAACCGCACCCAAGCGTGAACCAAAGCGCGCATGAAGCGTTGCCATGGCAGCATCAAAATTGGCATTTTCGCGATCAATGTGATTGATATACACCGCACGAGACAGACGCATGTCTTCGGCTTCACGCCAAAGCTTCGTGGTCATTACCTGAGGGCCCGCCACGGCGTCAACCACAAACAAGGCCATTTCTGCAGCCTGCATGGTAGCCAGCGTATCGCCAATGAAATCGGGATGACCGGATGTGTCAAGCACATTAATCTTGTAATCGTTGTAGGGAATTGGCGCTAAGGAAGTGCTGATGGTGAACTTGCGCTTGATTTCCTCTGGGTCGTAGTCGAGGTACGATTTGCCGTCATGAGTTGTGCCCATGCGAGACGTTTTTCCTGAGACATAAAGCATAGCCTCAGCCAGCGACGTCTTGCCGGCACCGTCTTGGCCTACAAGCACAATGTTTCTCACGTGTTCGGTAGCGGGAGCTGCCATGAAGACCACCAACTTCCTGTGTTCGCGATTGCTGGCTCTACCGACCAACAATCTGGTCAAGCGCTTCAAATTCCCACGATGACAAGCAGCACCTTCGCCGCTCGCCGATGAAAGTGTACCGCACTTTTCCCAGGGACTTTACAGCAATCGCTATTCCCTTCTTATTCAACTATCTGGATACGAAGTACCGCTCTGCCCCCTTATACGCTTTCCGTTGTGTTACACCTGAGCCACAAGTTCGTATCCGAACCATGGGGACGATGATTTCTTGCATTCTTGGGAACCCCTAAGAATTCCCTCTCGAAAGGCCCAGTGAGGCCGAAAGCAGGTGATCTCCCATGACGAGCTTGCCCCCTTCTTCCCCCACCTCTTTTCCCGGATTAGTATCTCTTTTTTCTTCCACGCGAAGCGATGCGGGCACACCTTTTCTTCGCCTGCTCGCCCTCAGCTCAATTGCTACCTGCGCCTTGAGTGTTTCTGCCCTGCTCCTTCTTTGGCAGCAGAGTCAGTCGAACCACCGAGCATCCAAAGCACACGTCTGCCCCTGCAGCCACCGCCAGCAGGTGCTGAGTTGCGCTGGCCCCGCAGCGAACGAAACGCCACAAGGATCCTCCGCGAGCGATGTCGGTTGCACAGCCGCCGCCCCCGTTAGCCTCGCCGCCTCCGAACCAGATCAGCCCGAGGCTTTCTCGGCCGATCAAGGCCCCTTCCCTACCTCCGAGGGCTGTCCAATGCAGTGCGACTCCCGGGAACGTGACGCTGCGGAACCAGCAAACCAAACTATGCGACTTGATTCCGCCCTTGCTATTCTTTTGGAGCGCATGAGCCTCACACCTATGGATGAGCATATTGCCCGCATGATGCTCTTAGGGCATACCTACAGCGAGATTGCTCAGAAAGTCTTCTTGTCTGAGCGCGCTATTAAAAACCACGCCCGGAGAATTTGCGAGAAGGCCGGCACTAAAACTCGCGCTGAATTCGAGTGTCGTTGCCGCACCTTACTCAGTCACCTGCTGTAGTCAGGCCTTGCAAAGGCAAGAATGCGGCGCAATCCAGTAAAGCGAGCGTCGGAAGCTACCTCACTATGCCACCCCCCTTACAACAATGGGACCAGAAGCGTTTGCCTCTGGCCCCACAAGCAAAGCGTCATGAGCGCTGCGTTGTTATGCTCGTTTGGAAGTTGCTTCCCCTAGAGCTCCGAGAGAATGCGCTTCGTCCGTGCCGCCACCTCGGCCTTGGCTTCTTCGATATCGATGGTGAGCCACTGGCCTTCGCGATAAATCACTTCGCCATCACAAAGCGTTAACAC
>CAJUNI010000024.1:0-4229 GCA_910587945.1 uncultured Parvibacter sp. | reverse complement strand
CATCAGAACCATCGCCGGCATAGAGAAGGTTGTATTCCGCTGCCGTCATTGGGCACCATTGCGGACCCGAGGTATCCAGCACGCAAAGGTCGGCTTTCATGCCCTCTTTGACCAGACCGCAGTCGAGTCTACCCTGAGAAAGAGCGCCCGCGCGCGTTGCCGCTCGAAGCACCTGAGCCGGCTCAACTACCGCAGGATCATGGGTGAAGCCTTTGTAAATGAGGCCCATAAGATACATGTCCTGGAACATATTATGGTTGTTATTGGAAGCCATGCCATCCGTACCCAGCGTAACCGCGACACCCGCTTCCAGGAGCTCAGGAATGGGAGCAAAGCCGCTGCCCAACTTCATGTTTGACGCCGGACAATTGGCTACGGCAACGCCGCGCTTGGCCAAAAGGGCAATGTCGTCGTCATCAATCCACACGCAATGAGCTGCCACCACATCACCCGTAAGCACCCCAATGGAATCGAAGTACTGAATTGGGCTCATCCCTTGATGGCGCTCACGACATTCGGCAACTTCCTTTTCCGTTTCAGAGGCATGAAGATGAACGCGCAGTCCCTTATCTTGAGCGATAGCTGCCACCTCGGTGCAGACCTGAGGATTGGAGGTGTATTCCCCATGGATGCAGTAATCGATGCGAATGCGGCCGTTGGCTGAACCATGAAGTTCGGCCACCAGCTCCTCATTCAACGCGCACTGGGGATACTCCGAGAACGGCTTCGGCTCAAAGGCCAAAAGTCCCTCACAGAGGTTGGCTTTCATGCCCGCCTCAGTCACCGCCTGAGCCCGTTCGCGCGTTGCGTAGTACATGTCAGAAAAGCTCACGCCGCCATAGCGAGCCAACTCAGCGCAGGCCAATTTCATGGCCCAGTAGTTATCTTCGGGCGTAATCTTTGCTTCGAACGGCCAGCATTTCTGCTCCAGCCACGCTTGGAGGGGCAGGTTTTCTGCATAACCACGGAGCAGCACCATGGGCGCATGAGCATGGTCATTGTAGAGGGCAGGCATGAGCAACTTTTGCGAGCCGTCATAGCGTTCGCCATAGGACGCCGCGTCCTCGGGTTCGGTTGAGCCCACGTAAGCAATGATGCCGTCTTTCACTCCAACCCACTGATGAGGTTGACATTGAAAGTTTTCGTCGAGAATAGTGATGTCCTTAAACAGCATGAGCGCTCCTCCAAGGATGTGCGATTAACCTATAGGACATAGTCTAATACTCCCTCCTAGGAACACCCGCGAGGAAATCTAGATCTTGGCCTATCGTGTAGAATTCTCCTCGTTTTGAGGCGGTCGGTGTGCCCGACGCGACGGGAGTGGTGACTGGAGCGCTGCGGCGGCGCTGCGGTGCCGTCCGAGGCAGCTCGCAAGGTTTGCGGTTGGAATGGCTTGCGTCAAAAGTGCAGGAGATGCCTGGAGACATAATCGACGCGGATGAGAAGGGGGTATCTGATGGACAAGTTGCTTAGCGAACTCATGGATGAATACAAAGAGAGATTCGATGACATATTCCCCCTCATGATGACTGGCGGCTGGTCCGACAAAAGAATCTACGCCGAGATCAGACGCTGTCTTGAAGAAGGACATAAATTCGATCCCGATCTTCCAGACGGCGCGAGAGTCTAGCAAAACCCCTAGCCCCTCACCCGAGGTGTTTTTCGCATCCCCGGTTATGGCAAACATATCCCTTAGCGTTTAGGTATTCACCCAGACGCTAATAGAATCAGGTCAGGCGAGTTTTACCGGATAGAGAAGCGTGTCACTATAATTCGTCAGTCCCACTTCAAGCGTTGGAGATAGTGTTCGATGAAAGTCAAATACATAGGTGATTACTACAAGGTATACCTAAGGAAGGGATTCGTTTACGAGGCTACGCTAAGCGAAGACGGCTGCTGGTATATGATCTACGACGAAGACGATGAGGACACCTACGGATATCTCGTCAGTGACTTTGAAGTTGTAGAGCCCCAACAGTAACGATCGTAACGGCGCAGCTAAGAGACATCTATTCGGCAGAAAGAAGCTAATATGAACGAGAATGGAGGTTGCTCCCTTGATGGCTTCGGCCATTACAAAAGAGCAGCCAAAAGGGCACTATTGAAAGCTATCGCCGGTGACATCAAATGGCTACGAATATATTCCGATGAACACATGCAAGAATACCTTAGCGCCGACGATTATGCGCTCTGGCTTTCTGAGAAGGCAAAGCATGGGATAGTACACTCTCGCTACGAAGTACCTCCCGAGTCATAGGGTCAGTGCGCATTAATTATCAAAGGAGCATGATGATGAAGAATACTGAGTTCTGGAACGCCATGGAAGAATACAAAAAGATGTTCGGGGAATACTTCCCAACCGAAGAGTGCTATGCATCTGAAAGCGAAATGATCGAGTTGATGCGCGAAGCCATAGAGTCAGGCATCAAATACAAATCCAATGTGCCACCATACTGCTTTTCCTAGCATGCCAAAACCTTTTGTATCTCAAGCCCCTCACTCGAGGGGCTTTTTCATGCCCAGCTGGCGCCTTAGGCAAATGTCTAATATCCAATAAAAGAATTGGGAGCAAAGATTACGCAGCAACGAGAGGTCCCGACCTATGGGTGTAGCATCTTCTATAATTAAAACTGCATCTGGACCGAAAAGCCCCGGAAAGGGTAAGGAGTTTTATTCACCATGAGCAAGACTCCCACATATATCATGAATCCTCTACCAACCATCGAGGACCTCACTCCCCATCCAATCCCAAATAAGAAGGAAGTCCTAGCATACCTTCGTGGATTCAAGGCGACCTATCGCGCTGGTGGATACTTTACCGATATAAAGAGCGGACAAAGATACCCAATAGATCCTTCAGCCTGCCTCGAAGCATTCACTGATGGAGAATGGTGCTGGGATACGGAGCTAATGCACTACTTTGAAGCCTATGATGCAAAGCTCGACGACCGTTTCCTTGCTAAGTTTGCCTAACGCAACGACTGTATTCTCTGGGCAAGCCATCCGCACAATGACAAGTTGCCTATAACAAGAATCTTGCATTACTCCGTTGCTGATGCATAAAAAAGACCGAGTAAGACATTCAACAATCCCGCCCTGTAATATCAGACAGGAGAGAGATTGAAAGAATTGCGCCGGGTGTAAATAACGACAGAAACGAGGACTGAAAAATGGACCAAGAGAATGAAAAAGCAGAAGAGAGACCATACCTCGTTGATGACACCTTCCTCCTGACACCTCGAACCCCCGAAGAGCAGGCACTTATTGACAGAATAGTCAAAGAAACGATAGCGACCATTGATCTAAGTAAACTCTAACCTGTTCGGCAACACATTTAGAAATCCTAAGCCCCTCACGCGAGAAGCTTTCAGAGATGGGGCTCAAAGCCTTAGCCACCCTTCGCAGTTCTCACTGTGACAGAGTCGGCATATGAAGTTGCCATTACGTACTTTGTGTCTAGATACCTAGATGGCCGTCTTTGCAATCGGCAATGACCAAGGATGACAACGGCGGCATGATAATGGCGTATGAACCGAGGAGGTAATTGCAATGAAGAGAGCATGTCAGCAAAAGTACCTAGACGGAGAGCCTTTCGAGCGGGAGGTCCTCGATCCCGACGTCAAAGCGGCCCTACTCTCTTATATGCGATCAATTCCCTCCTTAGCAGTAGCGGCCGGCTACTTCGAAGACGTAACGACCGGCAAGGAGGTCATCGTCGACTATCTCGCATACAATGACGGCGAGTTCTCTTGGACCACCTGTGACATCTACCATCTGAAGAAGTATGACCTCGCTATGTCCCCTGAGTTCGTCGAAAAGGCACTGAGAGCATCTGCTTAGACGTCGGGCTCCCCAAGTTTTTTGCAAATCTATGCCAGGATCCTCCACTTTGGTACGCGGTTTGAGGCAAAATCGAGTGCTTTTTGCACGCTGGAAGTGGCTACCTTTTAGGTCGTGCCAGTGAGCCGAACGTTTCCCCAGTTGAAATCTATACTCAGACGAGATAGCAAGTCAGGATATGGCGCAGCTTGTACCAAAGTGGAGGATCCTGGCAGCGAGATACAATTTAGCGTTCAAACTGCGCGAACCCCGGAGCGGTCGGGGCATCCCCTCTTAAGCTGTAGCTCCCACATCCGCCTTTTCCGCGTATGCCCACCATTAACTCTGCCACGAGTGGGGTTAAGGCTCAAAAAGTGTGCTCCTTTTAGGGATAAAACACAAGGTCATAC
>CAJUNI010000023.1 GCA_910587945.1 uncultured Parvibacter sp. | reverse complement strand
CCGGATTCCGGTCCAACTTTTTGTCCGCACCCCCTAGCCCTTTTTGACTCATTTTAAAATGAGTCAAAAAGGGCTACGGTGGGTGACTCAGTGCAGCTACGGTACGTGTCTCATTAGACGGGGCAGAATGAGTCAAAAAGGGCTACGGTCCCTGACTCAGTTTTAGGCGCGCCAGCCAGCGGCACGCCAGGATTCGTTAACCCATTCCGGGGCGTAGCGAGCAACCCAGTGCGCCGTAGCGCGTAGCATCAAGATTTCGACGGTGCCCTGGCAAAATGCCGAGACAAACAGCACGATGATGAAGAAGAGGCTGAAGCTACTTAAGAGCGCCATGGCGGCGGCGGGAGCCAGCGTGCCTGATGTAGCCGTCAAAGCAGCTCCAACACCACCAGCGCCCATGAGAAGAACACCTATCACAGCTATCACGAAAACAATTAGTCCGACAATGAGTGACGGCACCAGCACAAT
This sequence comes from uncultured Parvibacter sp., assembly GCA_910587945.1. Taxonomy (GTDB): domain Bacteria; phylum Actinomycetota; class Coriobacteriia; order Coriobacteriales; family Eggerthellaceae; genus CAJUNI01. Next base: position 27,838 of record CAJUNI010000023.1, on the reverse strand, counting down.
GATAAGCAACGAAGACCAGTTGCGCTGCATCACCGTCCAGGCCTTCCCAATCGAAAAGCCCTCACCCAGCGATTGCATCATAGCCATGCGCATCGACAACAGCTCGATGAACATCGAGGCAAAGAACGTAACCGCCAATCCAATAAGACCACCCAACACCGGCAGGAAGCCCAAGAATCCAGAAATAGCAGCGCTCACCAGCCCAAACACCAAAGAGATTAGGAACTGATAGAAGCCCAGCTCAAAGTTTTTACCGCTGATGTAGTTATTCGGCATGGGAGCCTTTACCCCAAAGGGCACTTCCCGAGACCAACGCAAGCCATAGCCTGCTACCACAAAGTTTAAGATCGGCACGCACTCCAGTAAGCCCAAGATACAGAGCTTTCCTCCCCACCCGGGCGTCGCAGTGATATCACTCCAAGCAGCCGATAAACAACCCTGCGAATAGACTGGCTGAATCGGTTGCCCGGGAGGTGGTGTTTGTTGGTACGGGTTGCTCCCGTACGGTGCCGAGCCATAGCCCGAACTTCCATAGGGCGCCGAACCATAACCCGGATTCCCCGGCTGTTGAGGCTGTTGCCATGGATTCTCGTTATTCGAACCCTGAGGATCCGATGGATTAGATCCTTGTTCAGTCATTATGACCTCCTCGTGTCATCATTTACTGAATCGATTGATGATGGTTGCCTGCGATGAGGATGAGGCTCCGCCCATCGCGGTGTTGGCTGGTAAGGCTCGTCCTCTTCCCCTTCAGAAGTGTGAGGGTTCTCTCCCGCAACCTGCCGGTAGGGCGGCAACGCGCCTTGGGATTCGTCGCCATAGCTTCCCTCTTCGCCACTGAGTGCCGCCCGGGATGCCGCTCGCTGTCCAGCAGCAGATTCCGGTCGTGGCGCACCCTGGGCACGCCGTGCTTCTTCTTGACGCTTCAGATCGGCACGAATACGAATGTATTCCCAAACCAGAAGCACGAAGAGCAACGTCATAACAATGAGATAGCTCAGTACCGCGCCCGGCAAGCCTGTAAACATAACGAGCAAAATAGGCACGAACAAGGAGAAGAAGAACGCCACAATATAGAGCGTGGTAACGTCTTTCTGGCGGCGCATGATCGTAATTACCTGATAGAGGAAATCGATGGCTGCCGTAACGCCACCGGTTACCAGCATGATGTAAGACAAACCGCGATAGGGCTCGAAATCGATGCCATAGAGGAAACTCATTACCGGGATGCCAATCCAAGCCATGACTACCACGTTGACAACGGTAAGCCCAATAATGAGCGCCAGCATGCCAATGAGAATCAGGTTAAAGCGCTTCCGCTTGCTTTCGTCTTGCCAAACTCCAGCCAACCGCACCAAAAGCGGGCGATAGACCAGCTGTGCCGTAATCAAAATACCTTGGGCAGGAAAATAGAGTGCGTTGAAATAGAGCTGATTGTCGTAGGACAACTGCCCTTCCATCACGAACTTCGGCATGTTGTCAATCACGGCGTACAGGAACAGTGCCACAAATAAGGGAGCGCAATTCTTAAACAGCGCCAGCACCGACTTGAAGCTGACCTTCCGAGACTTAGGCGTTTCAAGCAAGGTCAAAGGATACGTGACCAGCACAAACGTAGCGGCTGCCACAATGGCCATAGCAAACGCAGCTACCATCATGTTGCGTGTTATGAACAGCGCGATGGAGAACACCACCAGCGCTCCCACCGAGCGAATCGTTTGAGAAATGCCGGCAAGATAGAGCTTATCCACTTGCTGCAGGCGCCCTTCGTAGACATCCGCCAAACCATCTACCATGCGGTAAAGGAAGATCCCCAGCGAGATATAGAACATCTCGGTCTCATAGCCACGAATCCAACAATAAGCCATGCCCACTAACACCATGAGCACGCAGGTGATCCAGCGATTGATCTGGTAGTCAGCAAAGGAGTGGGTTTCTTCCACATCAGAAATCTGATAGGTACGCACGCCGAAGTTGGCCAAAATCATGAGCAGGGAGCCCGTGACAAAGGCCATAGAAAGCATGCCGGCCTGTTCCACGCCTGAAATCTGCGTGGCCACCATGGTAAGAATAGGAAACACCATGCCCCAGGCGCCCACGCCAATGGAATTCCAAATGAAGTCACGTGAAGTGCGATGGGCTTCGTACTGTTCTTCTTGATTGGAGAGACCGCCACCTCCGATGGCACCCATCACGCGATCAAACCACTGGTTCACCAGACGCGTAATTGGATTCGGACGGTGGGGCTTTTTCGGCTTTTGGGCCGGAGGCATTTGACCTTGCGTCCCTGCACCCTGATATCCATTAGTGCCCGGCATATTTGAAGTCGGAGCGGCGTAGGTGCGCTGCTGTCCCTGGGGGTCAGTCGGCTGTCCTTGATAAGGAATACGCGGCGCTTGTCCCTGAGGAGGAACCTGCGCCGAGCCCGAGGAAGCACTCCGCATTGAAGCGGTGGGATAGGAAGGAGCAGGAGCTACCGACGGTCCACTACTCGAACCGGAAACGTGCTCTTGACTCATATCTTCCATGAACTATTCTCTGCCTCCTGAAATCCGTGCAATTCATTCTAGACGCTTAAAAATGTCAGTATAGTCATCTCTTTGGGCTTTTGACCCTAGCAACTCTTACTCGGTGGCACATCGAAAGCGAAGCGTCAGAAACAACCGCCGTAAAACCTGCCCAGCAGACAACCGGACACCCTAGAGGCTCAATGGTTTACTCTTAAGCGAGTCAAAACTCTTCACCCAGAAGCTCATGGCGCCTTATAAGCTGAAACGTGAAACGTTGCTCCCGATCATAGAGCTTAAGACCACAACCGCACTTCGGGCTCCAGCATCACACCGGTTGACTCCCACACTTTCGTCCGAACCGCTTCCACCAGCGCCAAGACATCTGCTGCCGTTGCGTTTCCCGTATTTACCACAAAGCCTGCATGCTTGAGCGACACTTGTGCGCCCCCCACCGCAAAGCCTTGCAGACCAGCATCCTGGATAAGTTTGCCCGCAAAGTATCCTTCGGGGCGCTTAAACGTTGAACCCGCTGAAGGCATATCCAAGGGCTGCTTTTCCGCACGTCGGGTGGCCAGATCATCCATGCGCGCCTGAATGGCGCTCGACTCGGCCGGCTGAAGCTCCAGCCACGCACCTAACACGATGAGGCCCTCTTTCATCATGCGACTGGTTCGATAGCCCCACTCTGCCTGCTCTGCACTCAGCTCAAGCACCGTACCATCGGGCGCGAGACAGCGCACCCCCTGGGCGACGGAGGCAAATTCGCCATCGTAGGCCCCGGCATTCATGATGGCGGCCCCTCCAATGGTGCCCGGTATCCCACTGGCAAACTCATAACCCGAAAGGGCAGCCTCCTGAGCCACGCGAGCCACCGTTTTGTTGGAAGCACCGGCTTGAGCGTAGAGTCTCTCCCCCTCCACACTGACTGTCGAGAACCGATCGGCCAGACGAATTACCACGCCCTCTATTCCCTCGTCGGGAACAAGCACGTTGGACCCGAGCCCCAGCACCCGCCACGGCAATCCTTCTTGGGTGCAAAAGGTAACCACCGCCGCAAGGGCCTCTTCACTAGCCGGCTCTACCAACCAGGACGCGGGACCCCCTATAGCAAACGTCGTATAGGAGGAAAGAGGGGCATCCACCGATACCCCCTCTGCTCCTACTAAGGCTTCCAGTTGCTGGGTATAGTCGGTTTGCGCCATAACTACTCGGTATCTCCTGCACCTTTAAGGGACGTCTCCTGCAGTTTGATGCTCACACGCGAGTGAGGGGGCACCGAAGCTGTCACAAAGGCAGAACCCGCAATCACCGAGCCTTCACCAATGACGGTTTCGCCCCCTAAGACGCTCGCGTTGGAATAAATGGTCACGTTGTCCTCAATAGTGGGATGCCGCTTTACCCCTGAGAGTCGCTGACCACCCCGGGTAGAAAGGGCGCCAAGGGTTACGCCCTGATAGAGCTTGACGTGATCGCCGATGACCGTGGTTTCTCCAATAACCACGCCTGTGCCATGGTCGATAAAGAAGTATTCACCAATGGTCGCTCCTGCACCTATGTCGATGCCTGTACCCGCATGAGCAAGTTCGGTCATAACGCGGGGCAAAATAGGCACGTCTAGTTCATAGAGCACATGGGCAACCCGGTAAACATAGATGGCATAAAGACCCGGGTAGGTAAAAATGACCTCTTCTTTCGACCCTGCCGCAGGATCTCCGTCATAAAGCGCCTGGACATCGGTCAACAGTACGCGCTGGATGCTCGGCAACTCATCGAAGAACACCGTGCAAATGTGATTCGTCCGCTCTTCGATTTCTTCTGCAGTCATGGCGTCATCGGCGGTGTAGGTCAACGCCGTAATAACCTGATTACGCAGCACCCGCTCGATCTGCATCAAGGTATCGCCTATGAAGTAGCGAGGGCTGGTGTAGGGAGACAATGTCTCTTCCCCAAAATAGCCTGGAAAGAGCACTCGGCGCATGTTTTTCAGCATGCCCTTAATGGCGGCACGACTCGGAAACGTTCGACCCGGTTTTGTGAAGAAGATCTCGTCGGCTTCGTAGTTTTTCTCAATGCCGGCAACAATGCGTTCCAGGTTATCGCTAAACATAACAGAGCTCCTTTTGCCAGAGGTTTCCTTCCATTATGACAAAGGGCCTGAAAAATAGCAGGCTCGTTGGACAAAGGGTTACGAAGACCCGCTTCTTGTTCGTAGCAGGAGCCCTCCGAGGTCGGGCACCCAGCGTCATCAAGGGAAAAATCCGCCACCTCAAGCGGAAAAGAACTGCCACCCGGACAACGATGGGGGTTCCTCCTCGTTATACTTCCCCCTAGGTGAAGGGACAAACCAGAGATTCAGCGATTGAAGCTTTGGTTTAGGAACGGAGGTTTCCTGTGGGTGGTTTCTTTGGCGCGGTATCCCACCGCGACGTAGTACTGGACCTATTCTTTGGCGTGGATTATCACTCTCATCTGGGAACACGACGGGCGGGCCTCATTGTGCTCGACCAGGAATCGGGCTTCCAACGCCAGATTCATTCCATCGAAAACACGCCGTTCCGCACGCGCTTCGAAGATGATCTTCCTCGCTTCCATGGCACCGCAGGCATTGGGTGCATCTCCGATACCGACCCGCAACCACTGCTCGTGCGCTCTCACCTGGGTACCTTCGCCATTACCACGGTGGGCGCTATCAATAATGACGAAGAGCTGGTGGAATCCCAGTTCGTATCCCAGGGCATTCAGTTCATGGCCATGAGCTCCGGGAAAGTCAACCAAACGGAATTAGTGGCTGCCCTCATTAACCAAAAGCCCACGCTGGTCGAAGGCATTCTCCATGCTCAAGAACTCATTGAAGGTTCCTGCACACTTCTCATCATGACGTCCGAAGGCGACATTATTGCAGCCCGCGATAAATTCGGGCGCTTGCCCATTTTGATTGGCAAAGACGACGAAGGGTTCTGCATTGCCTTTGAGTCCTTCGCTTATCACAAGCTTGGCTACGAAGATGCCTACGAGCTTGGACCCCAAGAAATTGTGCGCGTGAACGCCGATGGCTGGGAAGCACTCTCCCCAGGAAAGCCTGATCAGATGAAAATTTGTGCCTTCCTGTGGGTTTATTACGGCTACCCCAACTCCAACTATGAAGGCATGAACGTCGAGGTTATGCGCTATCGCAATGGCGCCATCATGGCCAAAGATGAACGGGCCCAAGGCTGTCTACCGGAAGTGGATTTTGTAGCCGGCGTGCCGGACTCAGGCGTTCCCCACGCTATTGGCTTTTCCACAGAGTCGAAGATGCCCTTTGGGCGTCCCTTCATTAAGTACACTCCCACCTGGCCGCGCTCCTTTATGCCGAGTAACCAAGATGTGCGCAATCGGGTGGCGAAAATGAAGCAGGTTCCGGTACCGGAACTCATCAACGGCAAGAAGCTGTTGTTTGTGGATGACTCCATTGTGCGCGGTACTCAGCTTCGAGAAACCGTAGATTTCCTTTACTCTTGTGGCGCCGAGGAAGTCCACATGCGCAGCGCCTGCCCGCCGATCATGTATAGCTGCAAGTACTTGAGCTTCTCTTCCAGCAAATCCGATATGGAATTAATCGGCCGTCGCGTCGTCGATACCTTGGAAGGCGAAGAAGGCTTGGCACATTTGAACGAATACGCCGACTCCTCCACCGAGCGCGGTCAGTGTCTGTTGAAGACCATCTGCGAAGATATGGGCTTTGACTCCCTCCGCTACCAAAGCTTGCCCGGCATGCTCGAAGCCATTGGCATTGATCCGAGCCATGTGTGCACCTACTGCTGGAATGGCGAAGAATAACCCGAGCTCCGAACGAAACTTTGCGGCGCAATACTGACGCCCGTAGCACCAACGCAATTTCACCCCCGCGTGATTGAAGGCCTCCTTCAGAAGATTCCTTGCCGACGCGGGGGTTTCTTGTGCCCGGAGCGGCTGCTTAGTTCCGGAGTGGCTGCTTAGGCCCAGCGTTGCTGCCTACCCCTGAGGGATTATGACGCCTGCTTCCGTAACGATGAAATCAACGGAGGCATCATGGGGCTCAAGAGCGCCAAGAGCATCCACCACCATGGCCCTGCGCCCGAGCCCCAGCGAGACCCCTGGGAACTCCGCCAGAAAGCCATCGTAGTAGCCACCGCCATAACCCAAGCGCTTTCCCGCGCGATCAAAGGCCAACGCCGGAATCAGCGCTACGGCTCCAGATTGAGGCCATTGATCCTTGGTGAGCTGATGATCGGCTCGAGCGGGGGGTTCAGCTACTCCCATAGAAGACAGCTCGAGACCCTCAAAGGAATCCACTCGATACCAGTCCAGGTGACGCGGTCCGACACACCGCGGCAAGACCACGGTCTTCCCCATCTCAAGAGCCTCTTGCAACAGTGCATGGGTGGCGACCTCATCTCCAAAGGAGTAATAACCGAACACCACTGATGCCTGCTCGTAACAGGGCTGCGCTTTGACGTGCTCCGCCATCTGGTGATCAAGAGTCGCCCGCTCCTCTGACAAGAGCGCTCCCCGCCACCGACGAGCCGCCTTTCGCTGTTGACGCTTGTAGGCCGCAAGCGCTTGGGGGTCCAACGGTGTGTCCGATGACTGCACCTGGGTACGTGCTTGAGCGGTCACCTCGCGAAACTCACTGAGTGCCTGCGCACATTCCCTATTCCCTGATTGCTCTTCCGGCATTACTTCCCCTCACGCCAGCTTTCCCGATCTATGAATTGCAAGCATAGCACGGCTACGGGTAAGACCAGCCCTTGGCCACCCTGTGCCGAAAGCGCAACAGCTACGTAACTGACCCGACTCTTAAGCCAGGTCAGAGCAAAGCGCTGACTACAATTTTCTTCAGTTCGCTGACAGGAAAGGCATTCTCATGAACGAAAAACGTCGCAGCCCCCTGCGTATTGTCCTCATTGTTCTTGCGTGCATTGTTGCGTTGGTTCTCATTGTGATAGCAGGTATCAATATCTATGTGCGCGTGGCGTTCGGTTCATTCTACGATCATTCCGAAAAAGCCTTTGATCAACCGGGCATAAACGAAGGCTTCATCCCTCAAGACCTTGATCATGTGGAGGCAGCTGATCTTTGGCTCTTTAGTGGCTATGTCAGCGGGGACGGTCCCTCTCCCCTCTATCGTCGCGACAACCTTGGACGGGTGAGCACGATCTATCTACTCAATCCCGATGGCTCCACCTATACCGGCCATGGCTCCGCTGTAACTTCTGACGATGGATTTGTTTTTGTAGCTTGCGAGGGAGGCTACCTCGTATTCAATCTCAACGACATCGTGGAAGCTCCCGATCAGGGCTCTGTGCAATCGCTGCAGAAGGTGGACCTCGATTCCTCGCCAGCCTTTATGAACATCGAAAATGGCACCCTCTATACCGGCGTTTTCTACTATCCCAATGATTACGAAACGCCAGACTCCTACCACCTGACTACCCCTGATGGCACCGAGAACCCTGCCATTATGTATGCCTATCCGACCGACCCCATCGGGCTGTTTGGTTATGCCTCCACCCCTTCCCGGGTCTATTCCATTCCCGGCATGATTCAAGGTGTGGCCGAACAGGATGGCCAAATTGTACTTTCTCAATCCTATGGACTCGCCGCATCCCATTTGATGGGTTATGACCTGGATGCCATTGACGCACAGACTCCGGATACCTTCATTGCCGATGAGCAAGTAGTTCCCTTATATTATTTGGAGCCTTCCGTGCAAACCCAAGACCTCGTGGGGCCGCCCATGAGCGAAGGCATCGAAAACCACGACGGGAAGCTCTTTGTGAGTTTTGAGTCCGCTTCGAATAAATACATCTTCGGCAAGCTCTACGGTGGGGGCGCCGTCTTTGCCGTCGAAGGAACACACTAAGGGGAACTACCATGAACATTGCTGTCTACTGTGGGTCCAACCCGGGCCTTGATCCCGACTTTGCCACGCTCGCCGACCGACTTGGCACCTGGATTGGTCAATCGGGCAACAACTTGGTCTACGGGGGAAGCTCAGTGGGCCTCATGGGCATAGTGTCTCGAGCGGTGCTCCAGGCGGGGGGCTATGTTTACGGCGTTGAACCTCAATTCTTCATTGATGCTGGCGTGGCCCAACACGACCTTACCGCTCTCTACACCGTCGACACCATGGCTGAGCGCAAGCAACTCATGATCAACTTAGCCGATCAATTCGTGGCGTTGCCGGGAGGTGTGGGTACCTTAGAAGAGATGGCCGAAATCATGTCGCGCATTCGCCTTAACCTAGGGCCCTCGGTCCGCTGTTACTTCCTCAACATCCACGGGTTTTGGGAGCCTTTGCGCCAGCTGTTGGAAGCCATGGTAGAACAGCACTTCATCGATCAGTGCGATGTGGATCGCTATGTCTTTTGTGACACGCTCGAAGACCTCATGAATTGTTTGGACGAAGCAAAGGACGAGGTGCTTGACCCTCACGCCTGCGTTCCGGAGCAAGTGGGCTAACCAGACTAATCTACGGACACCTCAGAGCCAGGGGTTTCCGCTATTTCCTCCCCCGGCATTTCCTCGCCCGGCTTTTCGCAAACACAGGACCATTCGTTGGAAATGGAGCGCGCCCAGGGGCAATCCATCGCTGACGTCTGTTCGCAGCGCCGCTTTGAAGCTAAGGCCGGAGAAACAATAGCGGGATCAACAGGACGTTTACTCATGAAGGCGTTAACCATCTCCGCCAATTGAGCCATACCAACAGCGGTGGGATGAGTGCCATCGGACGCTTCGTAATCAAGCCCGAATTCATTGATAGCCACAAACTGAGTATCGCAGGTTTGGCAGGCCTGAGCGATAGCCTCGTTGTAGGCATCAATAGACACGCCACGCAAGCAATGGCAAAAATCGGGGCCCGCACTTCCTGTTTCACGGCCAGGCACTAAAGCCACACACCAGATTCTTGCTTCAGGCGCCACCGCCCGCAAATTGGTAAGGAGGCGCTGATAGGCAGCCCCGAACGCCTGGGCTGCATCGGGAGAAGCGGCCCCCGCCACCCCTTCAGGAATAGCCTCAAGGTCTGCGTTTTTAGGCATGGCAGCACTTCGAGCAGCCACCTGGGCCTCTGGCGACCCCCACCCGTAATCATTGATACCAATGAAGATCACGATATCGTCAGGGCGCTCTCCCTCGGGCCCGAGAATTTGAAGGGCACGCGACGGGTCTTCCGCCGCCGGAAACCCAGAGCCTTGCACCGTAGAACCCGAGAACGACCCATTGGCCAAGAGTTCCCCTTGTTGTTCGGCAATGACTTGCCACCACCAGGTATCTTCTACCGTTCTCACACCCGTAGCTTCTTGTTGGTGGGCATCGTAGAACAAACGGTTTTGCTCAGGGATATACCCTTCAAAAGTTGAAATCGAATCACCGAGGATTGAAAACCTACGCCCCATGGGTTCCTCCCGCCTGTCGCTGAGAGCGCGTCTTTGCTGGGTCAGAGCTTTAGTATACTGATCGAATCGTCCCACGAGAGGAAGAGTCTTCCATGAATCAATACCTTAACCGAGCTGAACATTTTGGCGCCAACGGCTATCGAGATACCCGCGGTAAGACCGAAGGCACCGTGTCGTTCACGGAAGCGGTTATCCAAGGCCTGGCCCCTGGTGGTGGTCTGTTTGTACCAGAAGCTATCCCCTCGTTTTCTCTCGAAGATATCCAGGCTCTGGCAGATCTACCCTACGCCCATCGCGCGGCAACGCTCTACAAGGCGTTTAATATCGACTTGGCCGATGAGGAAATTGATGCTCTCATGGATCAAGCCTACGGTTCCAATTTCGATGATCCACGCATCTGCCCGATTACCACGCTCAATGACTCCACCCACATCCTGGAATTGTGGCATGGTCCTACCAGCGCCTTTAAAGACATGGCGCTTCAATGCCTGCCGCGGTTCTTCTCCGCTTCGGCCCAAGCCCTTCGTGACCAGGGAAAACTGGACCATCAATTCTTGATCTTGGTGGCAACCTCAGGAGATACCGGCAAAGCTGCCCTCGAAGGTTTTTGCGATATTGATGGGGTTTCCATTGGTGTCTACTACCCTCACGGTGGCGTGAGCGATATCCAACGCAAGCAAATGGTCACCCAGGACGGCAGCAATGTCTGCGTTTGGGGTGTCGAGGGCAACTTCGACGATTGCCAGACCGGCGTCAAAAAAGCCTTCGCTGACGAAGCCTTTGCCCAGGAGCTGCTTGAGCGATGCAATGTTTCACTTTCCAGTGCCAACTCCATCAACTGGGGACGCTTGCTCCCTCAGGTGGTTTACTACCTATCGAGCTATGCGGAACTTGTAGCCCAAGGTCATGTAGCCTTAGGGGACCCCATCGATGTTTGCGTACCTACGGGCAACTTTGGAAACATTCTGGCTGCGTGGTATGCCAAAGCCATTGGTACTCCCATCGATATGCTGTTGTGCGCCAGCAACGAGAATCGCGTCCTTACCGACTTTATCAACACCGGTACCTATGACATTTCCGATCGACCGTTTTTGCTTACCCCCTCTCCGTCCATGGATATCCTCATTTCCTCCAATCTGGAGCGGCAGCTCTACGAGTTAACGGGACGCAATGATGAAGCCATCGCTCAGTGGATGAATGACTTGAGCACCACGGGTACGTTCCGCGTAGACGCAGAGACGTTCGCCAAACTCCGGGAATCGTTCAGTGCTGATTCCACCACCAACGAAGAGTGCCTTGCCACCATTCGCGAGGTGTTCGACAGCTATCACTACCTGATGGATCCCCATACGGCCGTGGCCTACCATGCCGCCGAAAATCTGCGCGGTCAAAACCCAGTTCTGGTAGCTAGTACGGCTCATTGGGCAAAATTTGGCGACAACGTCTATCGCGCCTTGCATCACATTGAAGCCGGAGCGCCTCTGCCGAGCGACATCAGCGCCCTTACTGGCTGTGAACTCAACACCCTCATCGCTGACGAAACCGGTTGCCATAACATCCCTCAGGGCTTAGCTCATTTGGATACCAAGCCGGTGCGCTTTACCTCGGTTATTCAAAATAATGTCGAAAATATCGAGAATGCAGCCATGAATTTTATTTCTGAGTTATAAGTTTTGCCTGCTCGCAACCTAAATTGCGCTTCTTTGGGGTATCCTGACCACAGTCAATCCACCACATGGTACTGCGGTCAGTGGTACCTCACTTATTTGCGGCCGATCTTCTAGCCACAGGAAAGGGGTGTGTAGTGAGTAAACTTGAAGGCCTCGAGATGGAGATTCGGCTGTCGGTTCGCAATCCACGCTCGGATAGTGATTCCGTGTTTGGCTTAGGGGTAGCTAAACTGTGTCTGGGCGTTCGCGAAAAAGGATCACTTAATGCAGCAGCTAAAGGCATGGGCATGGCCTACAGTAAAGCCTGGCGCATCATCAAAGATACGGAAGCCGCGCTCGATCTTCAGCTTCTAAATCGCGACGGCGCCCATGGAAGCCAGCTTACCGAGGTTGCCAATCAGCTCCTTGATGCGTACTTCAAGATTGATTCAATTTTAGGAAGCGAATCTCAACGTCTTTACACGGAACTCACCTCCCGATAGGAGGTGCGTTTGTCTGCAGGCCTCTGGGGAGGCTCACAAATAAACGTCCAGCGCGCCTTCTGAACGCTATCATCAAACGTTATTGACAGTCTCCAGCCAGAAGCTACGGATTCAGGTTCGAGTACCAGTGAAGCCGGCACCGCTGCTTGCAGCGAAGTGGTCGCTCCTGGCGCTATTCCATCATGCACCCATTCCTCCTCTGCACATAGAGGAGGAATTTCTTTTTGCGGGGCGGACTCTTGAGCAGAGTGAGATGCGGGAGGCATTTCTTGCGGACGAATAGGGGTCGGTATTTCCTGCGAGCCCATGAATATCGGCGCATCTTCTTGCAGATCGAGGGGAATAGAGAGGGGTACTTCCTCTGGCTGTCCAGCGGAAGTATAGAGGGACGCATTCTTTGCAGCTCGAGCCACACCCGACGCCTCCTCTTGTAGATCAGAGGGTATCGAGAGGGGCGCGTCTTCCTGCAGCCCACGGTTGATGAGAGTCGGCGGTTCCGTCTGCAACTCAGGTACTACTACCTGTTCAGGCGCAGGAACAGACCCAGGCAGGGGGTCTCCAAAACGGTATAAGCATTCATAACAGACATCCATGTCATCAAAGACAGAGGCGTAGCACTGGGGACAGGTTTTCATCGGCGGATATCCTTTCTTCGCAGCGTTCCATGGACGGGAGTTATCGGCGGCCTCAAAACCTCAGGGAAGAGTACATCGCCTGGCTGCAACCACGATCCCGGCTGGGCATAGCGCTCAAGCGTTGCAATGGCTCCCCGACAGGAACGAAATCGCCGTGGAGCCAAGGCCCGATGAACAGCTAACACCGCACCCTGAGCATCAATAAAGGCAACATCTATGGGAGCAGCCATCCAAAGACTATGAACGGAGGAGCAAGGCGCTAGAAGTAAAACACCCTGGCCATCACGGCAACGCAGTCCCCGCAGACGATCCCAAAAGCTGCTGGCCAATCGAAAACCCGATTCAGATCGCCCATCCAACGGACGCACCCGAGGCACCTGAGATGATTCCTTTGAATGCGATCGCTCCCGATCCCACTGAGATCGAATCCTCGACGACGGGGACGATTTTCTTTCTGGATCGTGCTTGCCATTACGCTGAGACCGAACAACCAACGGCGAGGGCGACGGCGCAATAGAGGCAGGCCCTAAACCGCCTGAAGTACGACGAGTGTTTCTCCTTCGCCTTCGCTGAGCGTGAGCATAAGCCATGTTTTTTCTCCTTCAGACTTCGCAAAACTATAGATTCCGGTAATACCCGCTGAACCTCCCTGCCACCCGTGAACTTGCAAGAGACCCGCAAGGTGCTCATAGCACGCAGTACGAGATAGCGGGGCAGAAAGGGCTACTACCGAACCGCTTTCATCCACCGCCTCGAGACCATAGGGCCACTCCCCTATCTCTGTTTCAAACCACCCCGGAAGCGAGCGCTCTTGGGCGTGGGTTACTTCATCTATGAGCGTCCAGGGTGAAGAAACCGTTGAAGCGGATCCAAGGGTGAGCTCCGACCCCGAATCTGGATCCGGGACCATCACGAGAGCCAGCCCAAATCCCAGGGCGAGTGCGCCTACCATCCCCCAAGCTTGGAGTCGACGGCTCCGGGTGACCGCTAGCGCCGTCGGTGAAGTACCCCGAGACCGTCCCGCCTCAACGCTGCTTCGCGACTCTCTACTCATCGCTTCTCCTCCTAAAAGAACACGCCCGGTTTATAGGGATCCACCACAAGTTCTGTCTGATGAGTGAGCGGTGGGAGCGACACTCCAAAGATTGAGTCCCTAAACCCCCGCCCAAACAAGGTGGGCTTCCAGGCTAGTTCGGCCCGATAGCGGTAGAGTCCAAGGGCTCGGGCTTCAACTTGGACCGAGACTGAAAGAGCATCATCAGAGAAGCGCAAGGCCAGTTCCCGTTGGATAGCCTGAGCAGCCGCAGAAGAATCGACCCCGGCCTGAGGCGCCGCGGCATAGGTGGTAATGGTTTGTCGCGCCAAGCGATCAAAGGAAGCGCACTTACTGATGAAACCCAACCCATTCACGCTTATAAGGGCAATAATCAAGACACAGGGAATAAGGGCGGCCAGTTCGATCGTAGCTTGGCCTTGGTTTTCCCGTGCTTTGGATAAGAGTCCGTGACTTAAGCCCATGATTCCTCTTTTCGCAGGGTCGAGGTCCATTGCTCCAGCTGGTCGTAAAAGCCCTCAAGGCCCCGACGCGCTTTATCTCCCAACTCAGGAGGCAGCGCAATAACCAACGGAATGGAAAGAGAACCCACCGGCAGCTCGATAGACCCCAGTTCGATACCTTTTTCGCAAGCTGCAATAAGCTCATCGCTTTGGTCTTGCAGCAGCGCTCGGAGTCCATCAAAGGCGTCGGGAGATCCATCGGAGAGCGAAAGAGCACGCTCTCGCGCCTCGCGATACCATTGGGCAGCCTCAGAGGAACTCACCTTTGCGATGGAGGCTGTGTTCACCAATACGGGTTTGAGCGCCTCAAGCGATACCGGCTCAAGACCCAACGTGGCAAAACCTTCACTGAGCTTCTTTGACGCCCAGGACCCAAGGGATGAGCCCACCAGCGGCAGCCCGGACAGCGCAGCCTTCACACCCTGAATCAATGCTTCTTGACCCTCGCCATAGACCCGCAATAGCCAGGACCAACCATCCAAAAGCAGGCGTGCGGCACCAGTGAATGCACCTCCTGGTCCGAACCCATCAAGAAGTCCATTGATCACCGTGGCTCCTTCATCACTCGGTTCGGCCACTAACGTTGCCCCCGCCACCGCTAAGCGCATACCTAATCGCCCGTCGCCACTCACAAACAAGGATGAGAATTTTTCAGAAGCGGAAAGGGAGCCCGTAGACACCACAAAGCTCAGTGCCCCCTGATACCCGGGAGGGGTTGCATTAATCCGCTGCGAGGCGGCTGATCGAGCAGTTTCAGCACAATCTGCAAGCAAGGGCTCCGTGGCTTCTTTTGCCTGCTGTTGGGCCTGCTTAGCCTCGCTGATTTTTATTTCGTAGGCGCGCGCCAATTCGGCCACCTGGCGATAGTGATACTCAAAGCCGTTTTCAATAGCGCTCGAGGCCGCCGCCACCCGCCCCATATCGGACACCGTAAAGCAACAGGCCGGACAGGAAGCGTACCCACCCTCCTCAAGCTGACGAAGCGAACCGAGCGTTGTCGCCCCCGCGATGGCAGCGCAACCAGACCAACCATGCATGATTGGCGCGCCTTCTTCCTGGGTTACCGGAAACAGCGGCTGGCCGTAGAGACTACTTTGGCGAAGCTCTTCGGTATTCTTTGGAAGAAGCGGCAGATAGGCTTCGAATGAGGCATCCGTTTCATGGACATAGCCCGCCGCCATTTGCTCCTCGGCATAGGAATAGAAAATGCTTCGCAACGCTGAGTTCATTTGCTCGTCTGGGGAGGTATAGGTAGCAGGGCTTTCTTGAGCTGCTCGCGCCCGGTAGTAGGCTTGAGTCCGCGCAAGCGCCACAGAGAACGACCATGCATCAACGGATTGATAGTGAGGATTCGCGGAGCCGGTTAGCGCAGCCAGATGACTAGCTCGTTCTTCCATGCAGTAGTTGGGATAGTCCCCACAATCCCGCTGGTACGCAGCCAGCTTGAGCGCTTGGGCTTCTTCATCGGCCGCTTGAGCCAACGCCGCTGCTTGTTGGAGCGAGTCTTGAGACTCCTCCACCGCGTGGCGAAGTTCCTCTGATTTCTCCCACGAGCCCACGCTGATAGAGGGAGCCTCCATAGGAACCAGGAGTGCAAAGCCAACATAGCGCGAGCCTCCCCGATCACTATTGGCTGCTGCCACCACCATAGCTTTTGCCGCCGCTAAAAAGGGCAGGAGTTGCTGCACACTATTGAGCCCTTGGGCGGCCGTTTGTGCAAAACGATCCCGCAGCTCTGCTACTTTGCTCCCAAACTCAATAAGCTGCGTGCCCAGAGAGGCCACCGGAGGAATACAAAGTGCTACTACGCCCAGTCCATAGCTCAGCGTCGACAACAGTGACAGAGACAACACCGCAGCATCACAGAGATGCACTGCAATCATGAACTCTCCCACTACTGATTGAGCGCTCAGAGCGGCTGCATCAGCTACTTCCTGGACCTCCGCTGAGGCTGTTTGTACTTCATAGACCTGAGCCGTGGCAAATAAAAGCGACAAGCACAAAAGGATTGCCAGGGCTAAGGCGGGGGCCGTGAACCCGCGATCATCACGAAACCAGTCCATTATCGTGTCCACCCTCCGAGGTTATCCGCAGGATCACCTTGTCCCTGAGCCCACGGAGGACTTCCCGCACCCGAGGCTTCCACCACAATTGGAAGCGTGCCATCGGCTTGGGTCAGGCCCAAAAGACTGGCAAGTCCACCCACCAGGGGCAAAGGTTGGATAGCGTTTTCAATACGCACTGACACCTCATCAGATCCCGCGTCACCGGCAAAGGTAATACGCCATTGGCAGTCGGGTTCATGAATGTGGAACAAGTCCTGTTCGGGCACCGCACTCAGACGCCGCCGTACAAATTCCTCGTTTATCTGAGTTGATGTTTCACTCGTAGCCAACAGACGACAGGCCTCAGCGGCCGCACCCTCCATCACCATGCGGTCATAGAGCACAATGGCTGGCTGCAAAAGAAGCAACAAGAGGAGAAATAAGAGCGGAAGTGCTACCGCAGCCTCGACCGTAGCCTGTCCTCGATCATCCTTTCTCAAGGTTTGCCGTACGCTCTGACCTAGGAGGGCTTGCCGCCCACGCCAAAGAGCCCGCATTGTCATCCCCTCCCTTCAATCTTTGCCGCAATCAATCAGAACATCTCAGAACAGCCCATGACTTCCTGTACTCAGCCCACGTGCCAATGACCTTCCGCAACCACCTGCTTTCATCGGGATTTGGGCCGTTTTGGGCCACTCGCACTAAAACAGGAACACGTCCACTGCCCAACCCACCGCTGCTTGTACATGATGGGAGGCAGCCATGAGCCCGTGAGTAACCAGCAGATCTGACGAGAAGGTGCGCCACAACACCCCCAGAGCTGCCAGAACGGCAGCGAGCGCTCCGAGCACTACGGCATATTCCACCGTTGACTGCCCTTGATCGCTTCGAAGCCGCCACTGAAGCTGCACCACTACAGGCCATTGATGCCTTCGGCGATGGCGGTCCACAACTCTTCGATCTTCGGCTTGAAAAGGGTGATGGCAACCAGGGCCACCACTACTAACACCCCCACCAGCACCGCGTATTCCACCGTGCCTTGACCTGCGGTTTCTTGAAGCTTTTGCCGCAACCTCACCTGGTGTCTGCAAATCCATCCCAAGTAGGTGGTTGTTGTGATCTTTGGTAGCTTCATAGTTGTTCTCCTTCCCTTGTTTCACTTCGTCAGAATCCTTCCATCAACTCAAGGAGTACGGGGCCCAGCACCAAAAGCAGCATGGCGGGCAAAATAAGTACTCCGGTCGGAAGCATCATCTTCACGGGCGTCTTAGCCACTGCCTCTTCTCGCACCGCTCGATAGCGAGCGCGGCATTCTGCTGCCGCCTCTTCCATACTCACCGCCATGGAGGTTCCGTAACGCAGCGAGCGAATCATGGTGTCGATCACTCGTCGAAACAGCGGTGAGGAAAACGAGGCTGCCAACTCTTTCAAGCCTTCTTCTCGAGTCGTGAGGCCCCATTCCCAGGAGCGCTCTGCGGCTTGAGCTGAATCCGCCAATACATTTCCCGCAAAATGGCGGCCATAGAGACCGAAGGCACGATCAAAGGTCATGCCACTGCGCAGTCCCAACGCAAGCACATCCAGCATTTCAGGGAGATGACGCTCGAGCTCCATCAAACGAAGTTTCGCTCGATGCTCTAATGCTCGCCACGGCCACCACAGCCCAAGGCCCAATCCCGCTACAGCTCCAAGCATTGCAGCCTCCCCAGAGAAGCACGCACCCAGCGCCGCACCGATCGCCAGGGCACTCAACCCCATCAGGGCTTGGGTTCGCAGTACTCCCACCGTCCGCACCCGAGCACTCAAACCAGCCGCCTGAATCCGCTCAGCCACCTTCTGTTCGTAGCTCTGAAACCAGGCCAGTCGCTGAAACGGGAGCCGTAAGGTTGCATGCAAACTCTGGGTCACCATCAACGTCCAGAGCCAGCCTTGATCTGTCTCTTCAACCTTGAAAGGCTCACCGCCGTAGAGCTCAGCGGAGCGTTTCTTGCGTTCTCGAAGTTGAAGGGTAGCTAGCACCCACCGCGCGCCAAACCAACCCAACCCGCCGGCAGCCAAGCAGGCCCCTACCAGCTCTACCCATTGCAATCCATCCATAGCCTCACCCACCCTGGGTACGAAGCAAACGACGAATGAGCACCACTCCACCAACTTGCATGAGAAGGGCCAGCCCAAGTAGGGCCAACCCGGCCACACTCGAAAAGAACGGAGCAAGGAAGTCTTTGCTTACCAACGAAAAGAGAGCGATAAGCACAAAGGGAAGGAGAGTTACTACCCGGGCCGAAAGTTTTGCCTGGGCGGTTTGAACGCGCAACGAACGCTGGAGCGCGAGCTCACCTTCCACCGCTTCTCGGGCTGAATCCAACACGCTCGCTACCGAACCACCACTTTGATGCTGCACATCCAGCGCTACTGCCACAAACGAAAGCTCAGGTAACGACGTTCTTTGCTGAAACGTCGCCAAGGCTTCAGGAATTGAAGCTCCAGTATCGAGTTTATGAACTGCCTGCAAAAAGAGTTCTTTCAGCCGACCATCTAGCTCATCTCCAGTTTGGCGAAGGGTTTGCTGTAACGAGAGCCCGGCTGTAAAACAGGTTCCCATAGCCCGCAGTGCATCGGGAATCTCTTCGCGCAACGCTTGTTCCCGCTTACTAGCAGCCGCCTTCAAGAAGCTCACGAGTCCCACCATCACCGCCAAAGCCGCGGCGAGCGCTCCTACGAGGCCACCACCCCATAGAGCCACCAGCAAGCCAGCCGCAATCGCCGCGGCCCAGAACAATGACCCACAAGCCACTGTTGAAGTGGTCACTCCATGATGAGCCATAGTCAAACGAAGCTCTTCTGCTGCCGCCTGTAAGGGGCTAAGGCGCAACGTTCGCTCAGCCAAGGGGTACAAAAGCGGCACTCCATTACGGAACTTCCACCAGAGGTCCCGGCGCTGTTGAAGCACAGCGGCCCCACCTTTACGCCCCCGAAGCCATGTATCCGCTGCGAAAAAGCCCATACCGAGGGCCGTGATTACTGCTCCCCCGCCAAAGATAGTGACTGCATCCATGCTGACACCTCCTTCGCACTCGCAATACCTGCAGCAGGTAGTTCCTGAACCCATGCGGGAGCCTTGTACCATCGCCCCTGTTCTGTGACATGATTACGTTCGTAAAGAGGTGTGATCACGCATCGACGTTGGCCGCGATCAAAAGACACCTCAGCAATGCACGCTATATAGCGCTGGCCTTCCCGGGCACGCGCCGTTTGAACAATGAGAGAAAATGCACTGCCAATTTGAGCTTCAATGGCATCCACCGGTAAATCGACGGCATAGCGCACCATGGTGACCAAGCGCTCAATAGCCTCAAAGGGAGCATTGGCATGCAGCGTAGTAAGCGAACCTTCATGCCCAGAATTCATGGCCTGAAGCATGTCGAGCGCCTCTCCACCTCGACACTCTCCTACCACAATCCGATCCGGCCGCATGCGAAGCGCGTTGATAACCAGATCCCGAATAGTGATTTCGCCCACGCCTTCCGCATTGATCGGCCGCGCTTCTAGACGCACTACGTGAGGATGCTCTAAGAAGCGCAGTTCTGCCGAATCCTCAATGGTGATAATGCGCTCGGAGGGCGGGATGAGACAGGAGAGGGCATTAAGTAAGGTGGTCTTTCCACTACCTGTTCCGCCTGATACCGCAATGCTCTTTCGATAGCGCACAGCCCAGGTAAGCAACGTGGCCACATCGGGCCCAAAGGAGCCCCGCTCCATCATTTCACTCAAGGCCATGACATGACGGGTAAAGATCCGCAGCGTAAGCATGGGCCCATCTAAGGCCAGTGGCGGAATAATGGCGTGAACCCGGTGCCCTTCCGGGAGCCGGCCGTTCACCATGGGTGACGACTCATCAATCCTACGTCCCAAGGGTCCAATAATGCGGTCAATAAGAAGGCGTACCTGATCCTCGGACTCGAAGACTGCCTCACTGCGAAACAGCTGCCCTCCCCGTTCATAGAAGACACTCTGGGTCCCATTGACCATAATTTCCGTCACCGATTCATCCGCCAAAAGCGACTCAAGAGGCCCAAGACCAAAAATGCTATCGATCAGTTCCTGTAAGAGCTTTTGTTGGGTAGCTTCGGCCAAACGACGCCAGGGATGCTCGGAAAACACCCGACGCGCCGCAGCTTTCACCTCCCCTTGAGCACGCTCAGGGTTCACCCCAATCATGGCAGCAAGGTCGTCAAAGGAGAGATGAGCACCTAAGGCGCGACGAAGGGCTTCGCTCGTAAAACGCTCCTCTTTCCCCTGTCGCGTTCCTGCTTTTTCCTGGGCACTCTGGGCGCGGGCTAGCAAGCTCATCGCGGCTCACCCCCCACGAACGCCGCTACTCCCTGGCGGGTTTTCTGGCGCTGTTCTTTGCGCTGCTTGCGTTTTTGTCGTCGTGTTAAGGGAGCGGGTTCTACCACAGCGGAGCGCGTTGCCACCACCGACGTTTCGTTTTGAGGAAGCAGGCGATCCAACAGCGGATCGAGGCTTTGGATGAGATCGTTTTTCATGGTAGCCAAGGTAGCCACCATTCCTGACCCCATTAGTTCTTCTACTTCAACACCACCATCTTTAAGCTCCATAACCATGGCGCCGTCCAACAAACAGGCCACATCAATAGCGGTATAGGGCGCCCCTTTAGCGCACCGATTAAGGAGAAAACATACCGAACTTGTGGGAATACCGCAGCGGGCGCACATGGCCAACACGCGCTTTGTGGCATAGATCGAAGCCGCTCGCTGATCCACTAACAGAAGCGTTGAGACACTGCGCTCCATCAAGGCCGCATGCTCTTCGCCCCAATCGGTGCCGGTATTTACCACCACCACATCGAAGAGCGGACACACCTTGTCCAAAAATGCCGGCATCCGTGCCCCTAAGGACTCGCTTTGCTCAAGCTCCTCAGGCGCTCCTACCACGCAAAGACCCTGCTCAGCCTGGCGTAGGCTTTCCTCGGCAGCAGGGTCGTCAAGCACTTGATCAAGACTCGGAACATGAGGTGCTACCGCAATACACTTGAGATCCCCCATACGAAGATCCCCATCGACCAACAAAACGCGCAAGCCCCGCTGACTCGCCTTATAGGCCACCAGGGCCGCAATGGTGCTTTTACCCGCTCCTCCTGAAGCGCTCATCACGCTGAGGACCAAGGCTCGAGAATGAGAAGAGGCAGAGGGAGATTCTTTGAAGGACGTGGCAGCCTCACCCTGAGAAGCTTCTGACTCTGCACAAGAGGCCGCCATCGAAGCATTCATAGCCTGAAAGAGTTGGGATCGAGAATGACGCAGCTTTTCATCAAAGTAGCGCCGCACGAACAGCTCCGGAGTTAAAAGCGCACTCACCCCTGCCGCATCTGCCCGCGGTGCCATCGAATCCCAGGATTCAGCCGAAACCAAGGTAATGGGTAGTGCGGGTCGATCGTGATGCAAAGCGGCCGCTAAATTCAGTGCCCCCATACTATCGCTGGCGACTACCCACACCTCTTCAATGGCCTCCTGGGAAGCCATACTCCGAGCCTGCTCAGGGTCTGGTTGAGCTTGCAGCCATCCCAAAGAAGCCAGCGACTCACCTTCTAGCCCTAAGTATTCCGGGTGCATAAGCGACGTTGTATCGGAACAAAGCAGTATCGATGCCATAGAAATCAAACCTCCCCACGTCAAATGACGTCATCTTCAAACCAGTGATCGCAACTCAAAGTTACGAGGTTTCTTGGGGAGGAAGAACAAAGTACAGCGATAGGTTTTGAGCTGCTCGTACGAGCTCTTCTACGCTCGATTCAGGCACAGCAAGGGTGACCCAGCGGTTAGAACTACCCCCTAGAGTTCCTTCGGCTTTGCTTACTTCAAGCACCAACGCTCGCTCTACAAGCAGTGTTGTCGCACTCGCTCCCGTGGCGTAGACATCGGGGCGCATCCCCGACATGAGAGCACCACCCACCGTTTCCACTTCTCCAGCCGGCACACTAATGGCAGAGAGCCCTTGAGGAACATCTAGGGCTAAGGTTTGCTGCCCCAAACGAGAGGCGGTAATAACTTCATCTTCATAAATAGCAGCAGATACCTCTTGACCAACAACCACTGTTTGGTTGGTTTGAGCTCCGGTGGGCAATAAATCGGCTACCCAGAGTCGCACCTCCACATCATTGGCTCCAATGACATCTCCGGGACCCAAATCCCGGGCGGCCACCCAGACTTCCAGCTGGTCGCCTCCATAGCGCGCAAGGGCCTCTTGGCGCACCTGCTCCGATTGCTGCTCTAAGCCGCCCACATACAAACCAACACAGAGGGCGCAGAGAAGCCCGCAGGCCAACGCAATAACCAGTGACTTGTTTGAACGCATGCCATCTCCCTTCGTCTCGCTCGCCCCACCATGACGAAGCCGTAGAGAGATTCGATCCCACAACATGTCTCAACACTGCGGCACCACGACTACCAATTGCCGCATCCGATGAACTCCTCTGCCGCACACTCGCCCCAGCGTTCGCTTCAATTCACAAGCGAACCACCCTGCTTTCTCGCTACTTCTGTCCCCGAATTTCCTCTGCACCGCAGGCTTTTGGGCACAAAAAAACGCCCCGACGAAACTGTCGAGGCGTTTTCCTAAGAAACTCAGTGGAATCTACTGAGAAGGTTTACTCCTAGAGATTGCCAGCCCAGAGGTACCATTTGCCATCAATTTGGACAGCCATCATACCGGTATTGCCCAAGTCTTGGGTCTGCGTGGTGCCCTTAGACATACCCATCAAATCTTCCTTGAGAGTAATGGTCATATTGGTGCCCAGGTCTACCGCATTGGTGGCAACACCCTTAACTCCGGCAGCTGTTAACGTAGCATTGATGTCATTAAGGTCACTGGTAGAGGCTTGGCCATCATCATAAACCGTGAACTGGATATCCATCATGGACAGATAGGGAGCAATACTGCTCATAGATGAGCTGTCTGCGAGATCAGCAATCTCTGCCTTAAGAGCCTCAACAGAAGTACCTTGTTGCTTGGCTAGAGCATCTATGGCCCCCGGAGGCATCTTATTGATCATCTTATCGGCAAAATCAGCCATAGCCTTGCCAGAGAAGTCGCTCTTAAACAGGCTGTTGTAATCATCAGCAACGCTCGTCATGAGATCATCTTTGGTGTTATAGCCTGCGCCACCGCCGCAGCCAGCGCAATTCACCAACCCTACCACCAAGGCAATAAGGATCACAACAATGGCGATGCCACCAATGATAAGAATGTTTTTCTGGCTACCGCTGTTCGGAGCCTGCGGTGCCTGACCATAGGGTGCTCCAGGTGCCGGTTGAGCTTGCGGGATGGTTCCCGAGGCACCGGGCGCCGGCTGAGCGGGCGCTGCATTCAGAGTCGTGCCACAGGCGCCGCAAAACTTTGCGCCGTCAGGCAGCTGGTTGCCACATTTCGGACAGAACATGTTCCCCTCCATTCTTATGGAATGTAAATGAGCTCACTTGAAGTCCACCCCTGCACTTCCCTGAGGGAGTCGAAGGATCCAAGCAAGCCTGTCGGACTAAATTCATTATCGCCCATAATCTCTAAAGAAATTGCGAAACTTTTCCATTGCGTCTTGTTCTGAGCTTGAATGTAGGAGCAACTCTTCTCGTTTGCCGCTCCAACACAGACCCAAGCCGCTTCTAAGGCCACCTAACCCTACAAATCCATCACCAACTCACTGCGGGGCGCACATTACCGGTACGCTTAACAAGGCAGCAGTTTTATCAGCATCCGCAACAGGAGGCTTCGCCCTATGGCTAACCAGACCCCCTCATCTCAGCGATTTACGCGCGGGGCCCTGGCCCTGGTACTGGTTCTTCTGATTAGCGTTGGAGTCCTTGGCCTCGGCGACTATTTAGGACCTACTTCCGACACCGCTTCGCCCGCAACTTCCTCGTCGGCAACCTCTTCGGCCAGTCAATCCCCGAGCGCGGATACCGAGCTTTTAGAGTTACGCAGTTACGAGAAGCTTATGGATCACTTTGCGAAACATGGTGATGAAGTGGGCTGCGACAGCCCTGAGGCCTATGTGGCCGCAGCCAATGAGGTCATTCACGACCCTCAGGTGTTGCACCGCATCCAAAAAGAGGACGGGGATGATGCCTACTTCCTGCCCCGCACCGGCGAATTTGTAGTGGTGTCATCCAAGGGCTATCTTCGCACCTATTTCATCACCGACCAAGACTACTTCGAACGCCAATAGGCTGCCGACTCAGACGAGCCAGCAGCCCACTACCGAAAAGAATTGTTCCTAGAGATTACCGGCCCAAAGATACCATTTGCCATCAATTTGGACAGCCAACATGCCGGTGTTGCCCAGATGCTGAGTCTGAATGGTGCCCTTGGCCACACCATTCAAATCTTCTTTAAGAGTGATGGTCATAATAGCGCCCAAGTCCACTGCGTTGGTGGCGCCGCCCTTAACTCCTGCAGCTGTTAAGGTAGCATTGATGTCATTCAGATCACTAGTGGAGGCTTGACCATTATCATAGACCGTGAACTGGATATCCATCATGGACAGATAGGGAGTAATACTGCTCATAGATGAGGCGTCTGCTATATCAGCAAGCTCCGCTTTAAGAGCCTCAACAGAAGTACCTTCTTGCTTGGCTAGGGCATCCAGAGCCCCCGGGGGCATTTTACTGATCAGGCCATCGGCGAAATCAGTCATAGCCTTGCTAGAGAAGTCGCTCTTGAACAGCTTGTCGTAATCATCAGCAACGCTTCTCGCTAGGTCATTACTGGTGTCATAGCCAAATTCGGTCTTAGAGCTCTCGCTGGTAGTAGAACCGTCTTTGGTAGTAGAACCCTCTTTGGCGCTAGACCCATTTTCGGTGCTAGAACCATCGTTGGCGCTAGAAACCTCTTCGGTGCTCGAGCCTTCATGGGCATCATAATCCGCACCACCACTGCCTGCGCAATTAGCTAATACCACAACCAAACAGGCGAGTAAGGGATAGCGTATTCAGCAGTTGGGCACTGGCGACACCTCAATATCGTCCTTAACCAGCTCCTCCAGTCTTTGCGCCTCCTCCATCAGCCACATCGCGAACATATCCGCCAGAGGCCCAGCCTCCTGGCGAGACATGACGGACATTGCGAAAGATGCCGCATCGAGTGCCTTTGCTCCCCTGGTTATCGCGTCCTTGGTATTCGCATCCATTTCCTTCTCCTTTCGGAATCGTCGAACCCCCAAAATCGACCCTAACAACAGAAAAAGCGGGGGCACCCGTCAGGGTACCCCCGCAAAACGTTACCGCTTCTTGGCGTAAGGCTCTCCGTTCCATTCCACACAAATCCAGCCGCTGGGAATCAATCCCCAGGTGTTGCCACCAGAATCCTTCAGCACCTTGGAGACGGTGACGTTCGTCCCCTTGTTAAGCTCCCCCGCATCGTTGCTGTGCCTCTGGCCGTCTGCGGTGAGCTGCCTCTTGCTCTTGATGGAGTAGCCAGTGCCCGCGCCAGTGCGCACCCGAAGGTTGTTCACGCAGGTGACGTACTCGCCCGTGGTATAGGTCGTCGAGCTGGCCGCAGGCGCAGACGAGCCGTACAGGGCCGTCTGGGTCATGGGGCCGACGATGCCGTCAACCTCTAGGCCTCGGTCGGCCTGGAACTTACGTACAGCTACGTCCGTGTCAGGGCCGAAGCTGCCATCAACGCCAGAGCTTCCGCATGAGTAGCCCTTCGAGACAAGGGCTGTCTGCACGCGCTTGACCTCGCTGCCGTTCCAGCCCTTGCAGGGGTACTTGGACGATGCCAAGCTGGATGCTGGGCTTGCGCCCGTGGATAGCTTGCCAGCCGTCACCAGGGCGTCCACCACGATGACGGCATGACCGTCGCGCACGAGGCCGTAGCCTGGGGTATACGACGCGCCGCCCGTGGCAAAGTATTCGCCGAGCGATGCCAGCTTGCTCTTGAAGTTGCCCGTTGCGGGCAGATTAGCTCCAGCATAGAGGGCGTTGTAAACCGCGTCTCCTGCTGTCGCGCCGAGAACCTTGTAGACCGCGCAAATCATCACGGTTGCCAACAGGGACGAGCAATCGCACTCGCAAGCCGTCTTGATGGCAGACAAGTCCCAGCCCACTTTCTTGGCCTGAATCAGAACGGTATTGCGCTGGTACTGGTCGTAACCGATGTAGGGATTGGCAACAGCCGCCTTGCCCTGTCGGTTCATTTCGGCGAGAACGGCAGGGTTCCTGGCGATGACAGACCACCAAGGGTTCGCCGAACTGGAATAGATGCCCCTCGTGTTCAACTCGCTTCCAGTCTGGTTGCCAGCCTCGCCGCCAGCAATCTTGCCGCGTTCGTCAATCGAGGCCTGCGCTACGTATGCCATAGCTGCACCTCCTTAATCGTTGGTGTTCTTCAGAAAGACCGCCTGCGAGCCAAGCTGCTCGTATCTCTGCTTGAACAGCGCGAGCGGGTAATCGACCACACCAGAAAGCGGGTCGTAGCAATAAGCGGTGCCGTCCTCAATCTTTCGCAGGACGACGCAATGAGAGGTCGAGTAGCAGGTGAAACGCCCGATGCTGCGCAGAGCCTTCGGCTCCTCCATGCTGATGGTCACCCATACACAGGCGGGAAGGCCGCCCTCCAGTTGAAGCTCCTCCAAGGAGGAGCCGACAACCGCAACAGCCTCCTTCTCCCCATCCAGGAAGAGGTTGGCGGTTGCCGCCGCGCACGGAGCCATGCACATACCGCCGTGTTCGGAATACGGGTCGCCCCAGAAGTGGTCAACGAAGTCCCAGTCGCTTTTCGGCATGGCATCCGCGACCTCGGTCTTCGAGGCGTTGTAGCCGTGCATCCGAAGAAGCGTTGAGACAGCCGTAGCCTCGCAGCCCGTTGGAAGCTCTGGGTACTGCATATCCTTCTGGTAATTGAAGATGAATGCGTAAGGCTCGTCGCTCACTTCCATGTTCAGATAGTCCGTTTCGGGTGGCCCTGCGGTACCCTGCGTGGAATCGACCAGCAAAAAGAAAGCGGCTGCAAGAGCAGCCGCAATCAAAGTCGATACGATGAGCGCGCAGATAAGGCGTCGCCTATCCATTGCTGACCCCCCTCTTGCCAACCTCCGACAGGAAGATGGTCGCGACGGGCATACCGATGAGCGTGATGAGGGCACTAGCCCAAGGCGGTAGACCGTTGATGGTGGCAACGAAATCCATAGTGCCGATAACAACAGCCTCCGCAACGGTGCGCTCGACACGAGCCGCATCGGACTTGTCAGCGCACCACGCAACGAACTTCTCCGATGCGCTGCGAATGGGGTTCTTCTTGTGGTCTGCCATGATGGCCTCCTTAGTTTCGGGCGACGGAAGCGTTGGCCCACATCGAGGCCTCTTCCAGCTTCGTCATCGCAAGGGACTTCTCGCGGCTGTCAGGGCACAGCTTGTCGATGAGATAGGCAAGCTCCTTCGCCTTGGAGCGCAGGGCTTCGTACTTCTCTGGCTGTCCCTCCTTGGGCTGGTGGTAGGTAAAAGCG
>CAJUNI010000022.1:22696-29658 GCA_910587945.1 uncultured Parvibacter sp. | reverse complement strand
ATCGCTGCCACACTACCCTAGAGCCTTGGCTCTCGGAGCAATGGTTTGTGGCGGTCGACGCGCTCAAGGCGAAAGCGGCACAGGCAGTGCAAGATGGGGATATCGAGTTTTATCCCGCTCGGTGGAGTCAGGTCTATCTCGATTGGCTCGAAAACCTGAAAGACTGGTGCATTTCCCGTCAGCTGTGGTGGGGACACCGTATTCCTATGTATTACTGCGATAGCTGTGGTTGGCAAGATGCCTCCGTGGATGATGTGGAGGTGTGTCCTGTCTGCGGAGCGCCTGTGCGCCAAGATGAAGATGTTCTTGATACCTGGTTCTCGAGTCAGTTATGGCCTTTCGCAACCCAAGGATGGAGCGATAAGGGTCCTGAATCTCCTGAACTGGTGAATTATTACCCCACCCAAGTGCTGTCTACGGCGCGCGACATCATGGGTCTTTGGGTAGCGCGCATGGTTATGGCCTCTATGTATTGCATGGAGCAGATTCCCTTTGAGGATGTCATTATCCATCCCACCGTTATGGGGGCCGATGGCAAGCCTATGTCAAAATCCCGCGGGAATGGCGTAGATCCGGTCAAACTCATGGAAGACTATGGTGCTGACGGCATGCGCTTTGGCCTGCTTCAGCAAGTAACTGGCGCCCAAGCGATGCGCTTCGACTATAAGAAAATTGAAGGCGCCCGCAATTTTGCCAACAAGATTAAAAATGCTGCGCGCTTTGTATCTATGCATCTGGAAGGCTATGAGCCAGGAGCGCCATCGGTGGCCACGGCAGCTGATGGTTGGATGTTCACCCGTCTGGCAAAAACAGTAGCAGCCGTAGATGCCGCTTTTGATTCCTATGAGTTTGGCGAGGTTACTCGTCTTCTATACGGCTTTATTTGGAATGAATTCTGCGATTGGTACATTGAGTTTTCGAAGAGCCGGTTAAGTGAGCAAGCAGATCCTGAGGACCGTTTATGCTGCCAGCGCAATTTGGTCTTTATGCTCGATCAGATTATTCGACTTTTGCATCCCATCATGCCCTTCATTACCGAAGAGATCTATCGCACGCTTCCTAAAGCTGAAGATGCTGCACCCATGCTTATCATTGCGCATTGGCCGGACGCCCAGGCCTTAGCGGTTTACGATGATGAAGAAGCAGAGCGTGCCATTGCTATGGTGTGTATTGTGGTGGGTGCCATCCGCTCTACCCGGGCGCGCTATGGTATTTCTCCAAAAACCGCTCTTGATGTAGCGGTTAAAGCTCAAGGCACCGACGAGGCGCTCCTAGAGAAGCAGCGGGATCTCATCGAAACGCTTGGGACGGTCGCGAAACTCACTATTGCCGCAGACGTAACCAAAGCAGCAGAAGATGGTTTGGTCGTCGGAGATGGCATTGAGATCTATGTGAACCTCGCAGGTCATGTAGATTTCGAGGCCGAGCGTAAGCGCCTTGAGAAGGAACAGGCAAAACTGTCAACCGATGTGCAAAAGCTCGATAAGAAGCTTTCTAATCCCGGCTTCTTAGCAAAAGCAGCGCCGGAGATTGTGGAGAAGGATCGCAATCGCCTTGCCGAACTGTCCGATAAGTTGGAGCGCATTGAACAGGCATTAGCCGATCTTAGCTAGTGCTTATCAGTGCTAAGCATAGCCACGCATTGCCGGATTGTTTATAATCCGAGTACGTGCGTCCTAGAAATCTAGAGACGTAGGTAGTACGTAAGATCAACGATAAGGGGCTTTCATGAGCGAACTGCTGTCACAACTATGGACGCCAGAGGTTCAAACGGCGTTTACGGTAGTTGTTGTGCTGCTCGTTATTTTGTACATCATCTCCATTGTATGGGTGGTACGAGATGCCTATCTTCGAGGTACTCATTGGTATCTCTGGGGCGTCGTAGCATTAATTCCGGTTATCGGCATCATTGCCTATTGCATGCTTCGTCCTCCCATGCTGCAGATTGATCGCGATGAGCAAGAGTTAGAAGTGGCCCTGAAGCAACGTCAATTAATGCAATATGGCGAATGTGCTACCTGTGGCTATCCTGTTGAGGCCGATTATGTGCTCTGCCCGAATTGTCATACGCAGCTCAAGAACCTTTGCACGACCTGCAATCATGCTCTTGAGCCTGCTTGGACGGTCTGCCCCTATTGTGCGACACCGGTAGCTGCTCAAGGAGCTCGTCGTCGCGCCCCGAGAGCATCTCAACGGAGCCAAACCCCCCGAACTCATAACTCCAGAACGGAAGCTGCCGAGTAGCAAGCAAAACGCTGCGCTAAAAGCTTGGTAGTATACCTCCTGGTAACCTCGAGGCCGCCTTTGGGCGGCTTCGATGTATCATAGCCGCCGCGATGAATGCAACCCGTCGCGACAACGAAGGTGCAGGTGCTTTGTGTGCACCCGGCACGGAAAAGGAGATTGAAATGGAAATTACCCTTCCCGATGGCTCAAAGAAGCAGCTCGAGGATGGTGCCACCATTGCTGATGTGGCAGCTTCAATTGGAGCTGGACTTGCAAAAGCTGCTCTCGGTGGCAAAATTGATGGCAATTTTGCCGATTTGGATACTGTGGTGCCTGATGGCTCTACGGTAGAAATCATTACTGCGAAGAGCCCGGAAGCCTTAGGAATCATGCGTCATTCTACGGCCCATGTGATGGCTGAGGCAGTGCAAGAACTTTACCCTGGTACGCAAATTGGCTTTGGTCCTCAAACCGATGATGGCTACTTCTATGATTTTGCGTTGCCGGAGGGAGTCTCTTTTGCTCCTGAGGATTTTGCGGCTATTGAGAAGAAGATGGCAGAAATCATTGCAAAAGATGAGCCCTTTGTCCGAGAAGTAGTATCCCGTGATGAGGCTAAGAAACTTTTTGCTGATCAGCGCTTAAAGAGTGAGCATATCGACGACTTGCCCGCCGATGAGGAGATTAGCATCTATTGTCATGGCAGTTTCGTTGATCTTTGCAGTGGTCCCCACATGCCCTCAGCTGGCAAAATTGGTGCCTTTAAGTTGATGAAAACGGCAGGAGCCTATTGGAAGGGTAATGCAGACAACGAGATGCTCACCCGTATCTATGGCACGGCATTCTTCTCGAAGAAAGAGCTGGAAGAGTACCTTCATAACCTTGAGGAAGCGGAAAAGCGAGATCACCGTAAGCTCGGTCGCGAATTGGGAATCTATATGATGGATCCCATGGCTGGTGTGGGATTGCCGATGTATTTGCCTAAGGGTGCGCGTGTTATTCGCACGCTCCAAGAGTGGCTTCGTCGTGATCTCTATGAACGCGGCTATGAAGAGGTTATTACGCCCCATATTTATAATGCTGATGTCTGGCGGACATCGGGACACTATGACTTCTATCACGAAAACATGTACTTCTTTGAAATCAACGAAGGCACTGACGAAGATCCGCGTATGTCTGAGTATGGCGTTAAGCCGATGAATTGTCCGGGTCATGTGATGCTCTACAAGAACGAGCTCCATTCCTATCGTGATTTGCCCTTGCGCTACTTTGAATTTGGTACGGTCTATCGCCATGAAATGTCCGGTGTAGTTCATGGCTTGTTGCGCGCCCGTGGATTTACCCAAGATGATGCTCATATCTTCTGCACCAAAGATCAGGTAGTGGAAGAAGTGGTAGCCATTCTTGATTTGGTGGACTACATCATGAAGACCTTCGGCTTCTCTTACGAGGCTGAAATCTCAACGCGTCCGGAAAAATCCATCGGTACTGATGAGATGTGGGAGCACGCCACTCGTTCCTTGGAAGAAGCTTGTGAGCGTCATGGCCTTTCTTACGATATTAACGAAGGCGATGGCGCGTTCTATGGGCCCAAGATCGACATCAAAGTTAAAGATGCTATTGGACGCACCTGGCAATGCTCAACGGTGCAAGTTGACTTCAATATGCCGGAAAAGTTTAAGTTGACCTATCGTACCGAGGACAACACGGAGGCTCGTCCGTGGATGCTCCATCGTGCCATCTTCGGTTCTATCGAGCGTTTCCTCGGTATCCTGATTGAGCACTATGCGGGAGCATTGCCACTCTGGCTTGCTCCGGTGCAAGTAGTGGTAATTCCCATTGCTGATCGGCATAAGGATGCTGCGGGTGAATTTGCAGGCGAGATTAAGGGTGCAGGCGGTCGTGTAGAGGTCTACGACCAGAACGAGCCCATGCGCGTAAAGATTGCTAAAGCTCAAGCCCAGAAGATCCCCTACATGATTGTTATGGGCGATAATGAGATTGAAGAGGGTGTGGTGTCGGTACGCGAGCGCGCCGAGGGCGATCTGGGTAAATGGGATCGTGAGAAGTTCCTCTCGGTTATTCGCGAAGCTGCTTTATAGAACGAGAACTGAGCCCTGAAGAGAACTCACACGTGCTCATTCCGGACTAAGCGGATAGAACCCAATAAGAGAAAAATCGCGGTCATCATTAGGTGGCCGCGATTTTTGTTCTGTGCTGTTCGGCTTAAGTTGAAAATAGTAGGGCTCTTTGTGTTTTAGTGTTCTTCTGAATCGTTAGGCTGCTTAACGATGGAAGAAACTGCTGTATCTGCCTGAATCGTATCTTCTGCTATCACCGGCGCTTCACTTTTCGACATTACATCGGCTTTGGTGACCGAAGAGCGTTTGAGCTCCTGATGACGCCGCTTTGAGAGATGGTGGTGGGCTTTGAGGATTTCAGGAGTCCGTCGGGGTGAGGCAGCAATTTCTTTTACTGCTTTGATGGGTTCGGCGTTAACGGTCCGCAAGGAGAGCGAAGCTAACAGGGGCATGAGGAGTACCGTAATACCGCCTGCAGCTACCAGTGTTGAGGCAGTGGTGGGCGTCATGGATCCTGTGTCTTGAGCGATGGAAGTTACTGCCACAATGAGGGGAAGAGCCGTAGTGCAATAGAGTGCCACCGTCAGACGGGAACTCGGCCCCATAGCGTGGTTTTCCTTATCGGTTTTTAGGGCAATGTAAATCGGCAGGGCGCGGATTACCAGCAATAAGGCAATAAATTCTAAAAGCAAACCAGGATCATTGGTCACGGCAGAAATATCTATTTTTGCTCCGGACACAATGAAGAATAAGGGGATGAAGAATCCGTAGCCAATGGTGCGCAATTTAGACTCCATGGTCTTTGAGCCCTCGGGGATGATGTAGCGAAGAATGAAGCCCGTAGCAAAGGCGCCTAACACAATGTCGAGTTCAAAGATTGCCGATATGGCAGTGAGTCCAATAAGGAGCATGAGGACAGCGCGCACGATCATCTGGGCATTGGTATCTGAGTTGCGATGGATGAAATCAAAAAGCTTGGTGCCTGCTTGTCGTGCGTGGCGCGGAAGAATGGCGGCCACCACAGCGATGGCTATAAAAACCAAAAGAATCAAAATAGTGAGCCACTTTGCGCGGGTTGAAAGCAAGAGTGCTATGGCAAAAATGGGGCAAAGTTCGCCCCAGGTTCCATAGGCAAGGACAGAACGGCCAATGGGAGTGTCAAGGATTTCTCGTTCTTCCAAAATGGGAAGAAGAGTGCCTACAGCGGTGGTAGTAAGGGCGATGCCTACAGCCAAACCATCAATATGACGATTCATAAAGATGGGAAGAAGCAACACTACCGCAAGAGCAATGCAGAAGGTGATGATCCAGGTAGCCAGTCCTCGTTTACCTTGGCGACCCGTCAGGTTTTCGGGATTTATCTCATAGCCAGCAAGAAGGAATAAAAAGCCAAGGCCTAAATCCGAAAGAAGTGACATGTTATCGCCGGTGAGTACGAGACCTAATCCATAGGGTCCCAACAGCGCTCCGGCTACCAATAAGAATACGGTCTCCGAGATGGGCTTACCGGGAATTAACGCAGCAAGAAGGGGGCAGACAAAGGCAGCAATAGCAATGAATGCCAAGGAAATAAATGCTGCTTCCACCGGATAACCCTTCTCGAATTCGCTATAAGATAGCTCTCATTGTTGAGCGAATTTCTCAAGGAACCATGAGAGCGCACGAGTTGAAACGTCTCTGTTTGATACTCGTAGCAGAGAAGGAAGGTAATAGGGCAGAAGTGTTCTATGAAATTGAGCTGAAAGAGTGCACGGTCGAGGCTATTTCATCCAAGACTGCTCAGGGGTAGGATCATTCAAATAGGCTTGGAGAGCGTCAAATTGAGATGCTGCTACCGCCACCCCTTCTTCGTAGAGGTCAAGCAACTTTTGCTGATTATGCTCCATGGTAGCAATGGTTACCGGCTTTTCTGGCATGAGCACAAACACTTGACCTGCTTTATGCATCTCAAAGAGACGGCGTCGCACCGCATTGTATTCAACAAAGCGTCCTTCGAGCCGTTCAACAAAGTTGGGGTAGTCGGCGAAACGGCGGGCAAGTACCGGCATCATCTTATTGGGATCTTTATGATAGGTGGCATCTTGCGTTAAAACCACAATATGCTTTTGGGCTCCGGTTTCTAAAGAGAAATCAATGGGAATGGAATCACAGGGGCCGCCATCGAGTAGTTTCTTGCCATCGATTTCAACAATCTGGCTGACCATGGGCATGGCAGAAGAACTGATGAGATAGGGGACATCGGCTTTTGCATCGGTAAACAGATGATAGTCAGCAAGTCCTGTTTCTAAGTTACTCGATACGGCAATAAGGCTCATAGGTGAGGCGTCAAAGGTGCTATAGGGGAAGGGGTCGATGTAGTTCGGAACTGCATCAAAACTCATTTCCCGACCGAAAGCATTACCCGTAAGCGCAAAGCTCCGCAGGGAAAGGTAGCGCCAATCATTGCAGTACTTCATATTGACATAGGCACCGCGTCCCGTAAGTCCTGCCACATAGTTGTAGCCCATGAGGGCTCCAGCCGACGTACCTATGACGCGTTCGCAAAAGATATCCTTACTTAAGAGAAAGTCAGTAACACCAGCGGTAAAGAGCCCACGCATTGCGCCGCCTTCAAGGACCAAATTGGCTTTTGTCGAAGATTTACCCAACCAAGCC
>CAJUNI010000022.1:6526-22686 GCA_910587945.1 uncultured Parvibacter sp. | reverse complement strand
AAGCCACGGGAAACGTAACATCTGAAGGGGCGTAATCTGCAAGTATGTCATCCAATAATTGGCTTGCCTCGTAGGCCATAGCGAACCTCTTTCCGTATCGCTCTCGTTCTCTTTTGGCACCAAAATAGAAACGCTCAGATAAATAATAACTAGGGTCGGTAAAATTCTATGCGGACGTAGTTTCATTGCTCGTCTGTGCAGATCAGAATTCCATGATAGCTGTATCGCGGAGAATAGCTGCAGTGGAAGAGCAATGTAAACCAAAGAGTCACGTTTGTAAGAAACGCAAAGGTTGTCCCTGATAGGAGGCTCAATTATGAGCGAGATCGTATCTTCTAATGATTTTCAAGCGAAAGTGCTCGATGTGCCGGGTAAGGTATTGGTAGATTTCTTTGCAACGTGGTGTGGCCCCTGCCGTATGGTGGCTCCCGTACTCGATGAAATTGCTGCAGAAAAAGCGGGCGAGGTAACCGTCGTGAAGGTTGATATTGACCAAAGCCCCGATATTGCTACCCGCTATGGTGTTGCTTCTGTTCCGACCCTGATTGTTTTTGAGAATGGGCAACCGATTCGTCAAACCGTCGGTGCTCAACCCAAACAAAATCTTCTTGCGCTCTTAGCCTAAGGTTTGATCCTATGACCCAAGATGAGGTGCTAGATATAGCCATTATTGGTGCCGGACCTGCAGGAATGACAGCGGCACTCTATGGAGCACGGGCTAATCGTAGTGTTGCAATGTTTGAACGCATAGCCCCTGGCGGCCAATTAGCGCAAACTGAGCATCTGGAGAATTTCCCGGGCTACACCAGTTCTACCAGTGGCTTTGATTTAGCCATGGCGATGCATGAGCAAGCGAGTTCTTTTGGAGCAAAAACCATTGGGGAAGAAGTACTCTCGATTGACTTTGACCAGAAGCCCTTCGAGCTTACTACCGCATTTGGTCGCTATCGCGCGAACTCCATTATCATTGCCTCCGGAGCTCGTCCTGCAAAACTCGGCCTTGAAATGGAAGAAGAACTCACCGGTCACGGCGTTTCGTTCTGTGCTACCTGCGACGGAAACTTCTTCCGCAATAAGGATGTAGTAGTGGTAGGTGGCGGTAATACTGCAGCGGCAGATACCATTTATCTGTCCCGTATCTGTCGCTCTGTTCGCTTAGTCCATCGACGCGATAAGCTGCGGGCTACGGCCATTTATACTCAGCGGCTTCTCGATTTGAAGAACGTTGAGATTGGCTGGAATACCACTGTTGAGCGCCTCATTGCCGATGATGGTCGTTTGGCAGAACTGGAATTACGCAATGTAGTTTCAGGAGAAACCGAATTCGTGAAAGCAGATGCTCTCTTTGAGGCAGTGGGCACCATTCCTAACACCGAGTTTCTCAATGGCGCGTTGGAGCTTTCGCCTTCGGGGCATATTGTGGCGGGCGAACTGGGACAAACTTCTATCCCTGGAGTCTTTGCTGCGGGAGATGTACGCCAAAAGTCCTTAGCGCAAGTAGTAACCGCCACCTCCGATGGTGCCGTTTGTGCCGAGGAAGCAGTAGCCTATCTTGATGGAGTTGGCTTAGTTTAAATACTCTCCTTACGGACACGTTGACCCACTGCCGGGTGTTCCCGGTGGTGGGTCAACCTATGACTAGGGCCTTCTGATAGAATGGTGTGCTGGTTTGAACCGAATGCAGATAGGACATCATCATGCAGGAAACAGGCATGCAAGAAAAGTTAATCAAGATTATTGACGCCTATGAAGAGCTTCAGGCAAAAATGGGTGATCCTGAGGTTTTGGCTGATCAAAAAGAATATAACCGCCTAGCAAAAGAATATGCGAATCAAGGCCCCCTAGTGGCGCGGGCGCGGGAATATGTGCAAGCCACCGAAGACTTGGCTGAAGCAAAGGAAATGCTCGCTGATCCGGAGATGAAAGAGTTTGCTCAGGAAGAAATTTCCCGTATAGAAGCGCTTCTGCCTCCGCTGGAAGAAGACATTAAATTCATGCTTATTCCTGCCGACCCTGCGGATGAGAAGGACATCATCGTCGAAATTCGCGCAGCAGCCGGTGGCGACGAGGCTGCCATTTTTGCGGGCGATCTCTACAAAATGTATGAGCGCTTTGCTTCATCTCAAGGTTGGAAAACCGAAACCATGGATATTTCTCCGTCAGAAGCCGGCGGATATAAGGAAATCCAATTTAAGGTTAAGGGCGATAAAGTCTATTCCGTTATGAAATTTGAGTCGGGAGTCCATCGCGTACAGCGCGTACCAAAAACCGAAAGCCAGGGTCGCATTCATACCTCTACGGCTACCGTTGCGGTTCTCCCTGAAGCTGACGAAGTGGAAGTAGAGATCAACGAAAACGATCTACGTATTGATGTCTATCGAGCGGGTGGCCCGGGTGGTCAATGCGTGAACACCACGGACTCGGCTGTTCGCATTACCCATCTTCCGACCGGCTTGGTCGTACAATCTCAGGACCAAAAGTCTCAGCTCCAAAATAAGATTGCGGCAATGGCAGTTTTGCGTGCGCGGCTCTATGAAAAGATGTTGGCTGAGCAGCAGGCCGCTGAAGGTGCTCAACGGCTGGCACAAATTGGTTCTGGTGATCGCGCAGAAAAAATCCGTACCTACAACGGTCCTCAGGATCGCGTGACCGACCATCGTATTGGGTTTAACGGCACCTATAATGGCGTACTTTTGGGTGATAACCTCGGCGAGATTATCACGGCGCTTCAAGCTGCTGACCGTGCACAAAAACTAGAGGCGGCTGTCTAGGTGACCAGCGAGGACTGGACGATAGGTTCGGCCCTAACGTGGACCCAAGGATATCTGGATCGAAAGGGCGATGAACATCCACGACAATCGGCTGAATGGCTGTTGTCATGGGTGTGCTCTCTCACGCGTATTGAACTCTATATGGATTTGACCCGTCCGCTTTCTGCTGACGAAAAGGCGGCGTTGCATGATGGTGTCTTGCGTCGAGGTAAGGGTGAGCCACTCCAATACATTTCAGGAAGTGCCCCCTTTCGCTATTTGACGGTAAAAGTCGAACCGGGGGTTCTTATCCCTCGTCCCGAAACGGAAGTGCTGGTAAGTGAGGCTCTATCCTGGCTTCCCCCTGCTCCCGAGCGCAAGGCCTGTTGGAACAGCGAGGCCGCTCAAAAGGACCAAGAGACCCTAGAAGCATTGCAAAAGCTTCAGAAGGAGCAGGGTCTTACGTCTTATGGGGAAGAGAACCAAGACTCCGAGAGTCCTAAGGAAAGCGAATCACAAGGGGAAGAGCCTCTGACGCCATCTCCGTATCTTTTGGTAGCAGATATCTGTACAGGCACGGGAAATATTGCCTGTGCCATTGCGACTGAACGCCCTGATACACGGGTTATTGCTACGGATCTCTCTTCTCAAGCAGTGGCTCTGGCGCAACAAAATGTATCCCAGCTAGCACTGACCGATCGAGTAAAAGTGCTTCAGGGAAATTTGGGAGACCCGATTCCTGAGCGGTTTCTTGGCGTCTTGGATTTAGTTATTAGCAATCCGCCCTATATTCCTCATGGAGTTTTGGCCACACTTTCATCGGAAGTTACCGACTTTGAGCCTGAACTTGCTCTTGATGGGGGTGTAGATGGCCTTGATTGTTTTCGCGCATTAGCAAGCTGGGCCTATAGAGCACTCAAAGAACGAGGGGTGTTTGCGTGCGAACTACACGAGACAACCCTTGATGCGGCAGCTCTCTATGCCCAAGCTCTCGGCTTTGCTGACGTTGCTATAAAAGAAGATCTTGCTCAGCGACCTCGGATACTTCTTGCCAGAAAATAACTCTCGAAAAGGATGAAACTATGGAATCAGGCCTGACGCTCTGTGAAAAACTTGCTCGTTCGACCGAGGTCATGAAGGAAGCGCTTCAGGGGTGCAACCCTCGTATTGGTGTGATTCTTGGCAGCGGATTGGGTCCGCTCGCGAATGAAATCCTCGATCCCATTAGGGTTCCTTTTAAGGAGGTGCCCTTCATGAAGACCTCCACAGCTACCGGTCATGTAGGTCAATTTGTTTGTGGCACCCTTGGTGGAGTGGAAGTGCTTGCTATGCAAGGACGTCTCCATGGTTATGAGGGTAATAGTGCTGAAGAAGTTGCGTACCCGGTATGGCTTATGGCATCGCTGGGGGTGGAAATTCTTATCACCACCAATGCGGCAGGAGCCATTAATACCAGTTTTAATGTAGGGGAATTCTGTCTGATGGCAGACCATATCAACTTTACGGGACGTAATCCGGTGGTCGGGACCGAGCCTGATGAGCTTGCTTTCCGTTTCTTCTCGATGTTGGATGCCTATGACCCCGAATTGCGGGCATTGGCTCGTGGGGTGGCTCAAGATGAACACTTAACCCTTCGAGAGGGAACCTATTTAGGATTGCTGGGTCCAAGTTTTGAGACACCGGCCGAGATTCGCGCCTTTCGGATGTGGGGTGCTGATACGGTGGCTATGTCGGTGGTGGAAGAAGTCATAGCGGCACGTCATCACGGTATGCGAGTTATGGGTATTTCGCTTCTCTCGAACATGGCCTGTGGCGTAGAAGGCGCCAGTCCGTCCGACAAGGAAGTGTTTGAGGTTGCGAAGGAGGCAGAGCCGAAGTTCTGCCGGCTTGTAACGGGTATTGTGCGCGCTATTGCAGCTCAGTGCCTGTAGTAGTTGCTGTCATTGAAGCCAGGAGATTCTGATGACACTTGCCCTTCATGTGCTTGCGAGCGGGAGCAAAGGTAATGCTGCGCTCGTCGAAAATAGAACCAACGGGCAGGTTGTCGTCATTGATATGGGAATCTGTAAACGAGATTTCTTCCAGCGTATGGAAGAAGCCGGAGTAAAGCCCCAGGCAATTCAGGGGTTACTACTGACCCATGATCACTCGGATCATGTCAAAGGCGTGGGTGTGATCTTGCGCGGCCTCGCTAAAGAGGGGATTGTGCCTCGGGTGTTTGTGGAGTCGGCGGTGTATGAACGAGTTCCAAAGCTTGCTGAGGATCTGAAAAAACTGAATGCCTCGGTACAGTTTATTGGCGCGCATGAGCTGCAACGGGTGGCAGGACTCACAATTACTCCCTTTCGAACTTCCCATGATGCCATTTCTTCTCTGGGTTTTGCTATTGAAGATGAATCTGACGGGGATAAGCTTGGCTATATCACTGATACGGGTATCGTGACACCTGAGGCTAAAGAAACCTTGCGCGGCGTTCGCTTATTGGCCCTGGAGTCCAATCATGACGAGCGGATGCTACGCCAAGGCCCCTATCCGGCTGCTTTGAAGGCACGTATCGCTTCTGACCAGGGCCATCTTTCGAATGATCAGGCTGCCGCAGAGCTTAAACGTCAGCTCAACGATCCGGATTGTTGTCTCGAAACGGTAGTTGCCATGCATATTTCCCAAGAGAATAATAGTTATCGATTGCCGCGCGAGTCCCTCGAACGTGTGGTGGCCCTCGGTCAAAAGTCGGTAACCATCGCCGTTGCCTATCAAGGTCGACTCACTACCATTAGTTAGGGTGCCACTATGGATTACTTACATTCTCCCGTTATCGCCGAGAGCGCCTGCATTGCCCCCGATGCAGTGGTACTTGGAGATGTGCAATTAGCTGACGAGGTAACGGTACTATTTGGTTCCGTATTGCGGGGAGATTGTCGTAGCTTTATTCGTATTGGCAAGGGTAGCAACATCCAAGAACATTGCTGCATCCATGTTCCCTTTGATGGCGCAACCATTGTTGGCGATCATGTATCGGTAGGCCATGGCGCTATTCTTCACGGTTGTACTATCGGATCCGGAACCTTGGTTGGAATGGGTGCGGTGGTGCTTGATGGTGCCGTTATAGGAGAGAATTGTCTAATTGGGGCAGGAGCGTTAGTAACCGGCACGGCGAATATCCCCGACGGCATGTTGGTGTTAGGCAGTCCTGCCAAAGCGGTACGCCCCTTACGAGAAGAGGAATTGCAGTCCTTGGAGGAAAACGCCCAAGAGTATATTGTGATGGGTCAGGAAATGGCCGATCAGGGTATTCTTAGTCGCGGAGTTGCACCTATGACATCCCTTAAGCTTGCTGAATCTCCCACAGGCTCTGACACTGCCCAAGAAGCTCCTCGAACGTCCACGCTTTTTGACTACGTTCAGGGCTTACGGGATCAACAATACGTAGTGTTCCCTCTTCCGTGATATCCCCAATGATCAACGCTGGCGCCCAGGGCTCTGTGGTCGCGCCGAGCGTTATGGCAATAACAGGATGATTTTGGAGCAGTGCTTTGCGCAAAGAGAGTTCATTAACTG
This sequence comes from uncultured Parvibacter sp., assembly GCA_910587945.1. Taxonomy (GTDB): domain Bacteria; phylum Actinomycetota; class Coriobacteriia; order Coriobacteriales; family Eggerthellaceae; genus CAJUNI01. The sequence continues at coordinate 16,378 of CAJUNI010000022.1, read as the reverse complement.
CCAGAGCCTTCACGGAAAGTCCTAAATTATCAGCTCCCGCATCTAAGAATTGTTCGTAGTCTTCGGTGCTTTGACTAGCTAATCCCTGCTGATCGGCCCAAGCACTGAGAGCGGGCAAGGTGATACTGCGATCGCCGGTTTGCTGTACATAGGCCATTACAAGACAAGCAGGCATTGATCCCATATCACCGAGAGTGCTCGTGCTGTAGGGGATTGAAGACCACTGAGGATCGCGCTGGTAAATATGAGGCACGGTCCCTTGATTCCAAGTGGTACTCGGATCACTTTCAATGACGGTAAGAGCTTCAGAGGTTTCGGCAAGCGCCGTGTCTTGAGTGTTATACACAAGGCTAACAGCAACTAGACCAAGTACCACCAGAAGAGCAAATCCAAGCATGGCGATGATGGTTTTAGGTGGAATAGCGCTTGCAGCTGGCTGGTGAGGGTGGGTACTGTCCGGTAAGGTGACAGCCCGAACGGTATTCTGGCTTTCGTCCCTATGATCTTGCGCTACTGCCCGCAGGGGGATGGAGGTAGCGGAGACCGCCTGCGAAGGTTTTGGGTGAGAGTGAACAGTGGTGGAGCGGCGGTGGGGAACAGAGCGAGCAGCATTCGTGCTGCTGATCTTCTGATTGTTGTCCCGCAACCTGGTCATAGTGCTTCCTCTATAGTCTGTACACCCTACGGAGAGAATAAAACCATCGAGTTTTTTTTGAATCTGCGAGTAACAGGCTGTGATGACACCTTAGCCAATTCGTTGCTCAGTGTTGAGCTTGCAGTTTTAGGGCTGTAACTTTTTGAAAATGGGTGCAGCCTGTGACAGTGTTTTGATTCGATCCCGTAAATTGGATTCAGCGCACGCTCCTGGAGCTTCCCGGTGCCACGATATACCGCAGTTTGAATCCGCGAATATAGACCAGCGTACGCTCCTGGAGAAAAATTTTCGTCCGTTCAAAAGGTTGTGGGGAGAAGCGCGTTAAAAGTCGTATACTGCGGACAACAAGTTCATAGATCGAAATGCGTTGACGAGGATAGTAAGTACGAACCCATCTCCCAGAGAGCCGGCGGTTGGTGGAAGACGGCGTTGGGCGGACTGAATGGCCCCTCCGAGCAGTTTGGCATGAACACCCTTAAAGCTCTGACTTACCGTCATCTTTAAGGTGTCAGTAGAGCCAAACCGGTGACCCCGTTATAGGTCCACTCCAAGTCAGCTTGGCGCGTACTTCGGTGCGTAGTCTAAGACGACTTCAGTATCCTTGACGTCCCGGTGCAGCTCGCTGTAACGGGTTTTCTTATTTTTGGGTGCGGAACCTGAAGGAGGGTGCAGAAGTCTTATGACCATGCGAAGCAGTGCAATCAAGCAAGGAGTGGCGCGGGCACCTCATCGAAGCCTTTTGAAGGCCGATGGTCTCACCGATGAAGAGTTACAGCGTCCCTTTATTGCTGTTCTCAACTCACGAAACGATATTATTCCCGGACACCTCAATCTCGATAAGATTGCTGAAGCGGTAAAAGCGGGAATCCGTATGGCTGGCGGTGTTCCCTTTGAGATTTCAACCATCGGCGTTTGCGATGGCATAGCGATGAATCATGAAGGCATGCATTATTCCTTGGTATCTCGCGAGGTTATTGCGGATTCCGTTGAATGTGCTGTTCAGGGCCACGCTTTTGATGGTCTTGTTTGTATTCCCAATTGCGATAAAGTCGTGCCGGGCATGGTGATTGGGGCTCTGCGGGTGGATATCCCTACGGTTTTTGTGTCGGGCGGCCCGATGCTTGCCGGGGTACAGCCTAATGGATGCGGACCTACCACGGACTTAAACACGCTCTTTGATGGAGCGGCTCAAGTGGCTGCGGGCACTATGACCGAAGAGGAATTGGCCTACTACGAGAATACCGCTTGCCCGACCTGTGGAAGTTGTTCGGGCCTATTCACCGCCAACTCCATGAATTGCCTCTGCGAAGCCTTAGGTATTGCGCTGCCGGGAAATGGGACTATTCCCGCTGTGTATTCTGAGCGCATTCGCTTGGCTAAAGAGGCAGGTATGAAAGTCATGGAATTGGTGGAGCGCCAAATCACGATAAAAGATATTGTGAGCGAAGCCGCCATTCACAATGCTATGGAATGTGATATGGCCTTTGGTGGGTCTACCAATACGGTGTTGCATCTAACAGCTATTGCCCGCGCTGCGGGTCATCCGATTACCATGGATGACTGGGATGCTGCTTCCGCTCGCACTCCTCATCTTGTGAAGCTTCAACCCTCAGGACCTCGCCCCTTGTCTGATTTATATCAAGTGGGGGGAGTGCCGGTAGTTATGCATGAGTTGGCAGCACTGGGGCTCCTAGATGAGCGGGCCCTCACCTGCATGGGGCCCTTACCTGAATACCTTGCCAATTGCACCCGTGGGGCCGATGGTGAGGTCTGTCGCACTCACGACAATCCGTTCTCGCCGGTGGGCGCCCTGCGCGTACTCCATGGCAACATTGCACCGGATGGCGGCATTGTGAAGAAGTCGGCAGTGGATCCGTCGATGCTTACCCATACCGGTCCTGCTCGGGTTTTCAACTCTGAAGAGGAAGCCTGCGATGCTATTAACGCAGGCGCAATCCATCCGGGTGATGTCGTGGTAATTCGCTATGAGGGGCCCAAAGGTGGTCCCGGAATGCGCGAGATGCTGACTCCTACGAGTGCAATCTGTGGCATGGGGCTGTCTACCTCGGTAGCACTCATCACTGATGGCCGTTTTTCGGGTGCCACGAAGGGTCCGGCCGTGGGCCATGTGAGTCCCGAGGCGGCAGCCGGTGGCCCCATTGCTTTAATAGAAGAGGGCGACCAGATCACGGTGGATATTGAAGGGGGAGCGCTTACCCTTCATGTTGATGACGAAGAATTGGAAGCTCGTCGTCAGCACTGGGTGGCGCCGGCTCCGAAACACGACCACGGTGTATTAGCTAAGTACGCGCGATTAGTATCTTCGGCAGACGAGGGGGCCTACGTATCATGAGTCGGGTAAAGGAAACGCCTCAAGAAAAAGATATGCAACGTCGCACGGCTCAATCGGCTGGCGCCTGTCGCGGGCTTGGCTCTCAAACCCCTAAGCAGGGGCAACGGATGCTCGGTGCTGAAGCCATTGTGGCATCCTTGGAAGCTGAAGGAGTGGATACCGTATTTGGTTATCCAGGTGGTCAGGCCATAAAAATTTATGATGCCCTTTATGATTCCACCCAGATCAATCATATCCTTGCTCGTCATGAGCAAGGAGCGGTTCATATGGCTGACGGCTATGCGCGGTCCACGGGAAAGCCCGGAGTTGTCATTGTTACCAGTGGACCGGGAGCCACAAATACCGTAACAGGTATAGCAACAGCCTATATGGACTCTATTCCTCTGGTGGTGATTACGGGTCAGGTACCGCGGGCTGTTATTGGTACCGACTCATTCCAGGAGTCAGACATTGTGGGCATTACGATGCCGGTAGTGAAGCACTCCTATCTCTTGCAGTCCACCGATGAACTCACGAGCGTGATCCGCGAGGCATTCTATATTGCCTCTACCGGCCGCCCCGGACCAGTTCTTATTGATGTGCCCAGCGACTTGGCGGGCTCAGAGATGGAGTTTATTTATCCCGACGAAGTGAATCTTCCTTCTTATAAGCCTACCTACAAAGGTAATGCCAAACAGGTGAGGGCTGCCTGTACGCTACTTGAACAGTCAGAACGCCCCTTGCTCTATGCTGGAGGCGGGGTTATTGCTTCAGAGGCTACCGGTGAGCTAATGGAGCTTTCGGAACGTATGGGAATTCCTATTGTCACTACCCTTATGGCAAAGGGAGGCGTTCCTGCATCCTATCCACTCAATTTAGGTGCGGCAGGAATGCATGGGGCTAAGTATTCCAATCTGGCCATGACTGAGTGCGACCTCATTATTGCCTGTGGGGCCCGTTTTTCCGATCGTGTAACCGGACGTTTGGCTGAATTCGCGCCTCATGCCAAGACGATTCATATCGATATTGATCCGGCTGAAATTGGGAAAATTCGCGAAGTAGATGTGCCAATCGTGGGCGATCTAAAAGGGGTCTTAGCTTCCATGATTGCCCAGTTGGAAAAAGATGGAGCCGAAGCGCGAGATGATGAGTGGCTTCAGTTGGTAGCCGGTTGGCGCAAACGCTATCCCTTCTATCATCCAGATTTAGCAGAAGATGCGGGGGAGATCATTCCTGAGGTGGTTATGGAAAAGCTCTCAAAACAGCTTGATCCTATGCACTCAATTGTGACCACCGAAGTGGGACAGCATCAGATGTGGGCCCACCAGTTCATCGACCGCGAGACGCCCCGCAGCTTCTTGTCCAGTGGCGGACTTGGTACCATGGGCTTTGGGTTTCCGGCAGCCATTGGTGCAGCCATTGGTCGCCCCGATGCTTGCGTTGTCTGTATCGCGGGTGATGGCTCGTTCCAGATGAATAGCCAGGAAATGGCCACTGCAAGCATCAATCAGATTCCGCTCAAAGTGCTCATCATGGATAACCGCTGCCTTGGCATGGTTCATCAATGGCAAAAGCTGTTTTATCAGGAACGCTACTCTCAGACACTCCTTGAGCCTATTCCTAACTTCGTTACCTTGGCGGAAGCCTATGGATGGAGTGGGGCGCGCGTGGAGGATCCCGAAAAGCTGGATGAGGCTATTGCTACTATGCTTAACACACCGGGGCCTTATCTTTTGGATGTAGCTATTTCGCGAGACCAAAATGTCTATCCTATGGTGGCCCCCGGCGCTGCTCTGGATGATGTTATGGGTGCCATTGATGTGGCTATTGGGGCCGTACGTACGGACATGCCTACGGCTCAAGCCCCTACAGGCGCAACCCCCTCACCCTGTGCAAAAATTGATGCGCAATTTGGGGGTCGTTGGCAGGCGGGTCCCGATGATAAAACCCCACGATTGGATCGGCAGCAAGCTCAGGCAGCTGGGGAAGCAGTGGTGATGAGCGGCGAAGAGGCAGGGGAGTAACCATGAAGCATGTACTTTCTGTCTTGGTGGAGAATAAGCCCGGCGTTTTGTCTCGGGTTACCGGTCTTATATCGCGACGGGGTTTTAACATTGAATCCTTGTCGGTTGGTACCACCGAAGACACTACTATTTCGCGTTTGACGGCAGTGATGGATGCTGATGATGTGGCCTATGAGCAGATCACGAAACAGCTCCATAAGCTAGTGAGTGTGCACAAAATTAGCGACCTGACCGACGAAGGCTCTATTGATAGGGAACTAGCTCTTTTTAAAGTCAATGCCACTCCCGAGCGACGCAGCGAGATTATTGAAATTGCGAATATCTTTCGTGCCAATATTGTTGATGTGGGACGTAATTCACTAACCATTGAAGTGACTGGTGATGAATCTAAGCTTCAAGGGATAGAGGACCTTTTAAGAGCCTATGGAATTAAGGAGATGGTGCGTACCGGCATGATTGCAATGAGTCGCTCAACTAAAGATTAGGCTTGGATACTATCGATGGCATCAAAAGCTCCCGTCGAGCTTTACAGCAAGTGAAAGGAATGTAAAACCCATGGCAGTAACAATTTATTACGAGCAGGATGCAAATCCCGAAGTCATCAAGGGTAAGAAAGTTGCCGTTATTGGCTATGGCTCTCAGGGTCATGCCCATGCACTCAATCTCTTGGATTCCGGCGTTGATGTGCGCGTTGGTCTGCGGGAAGGATCGTCTTCCTGGAAAGAGGCTGAAGAGGCTGGGCTTAAAGTCATGTCCATTGAAGATGCAGCTGAAGAAGCTGACGTCATCATGATTCTTATTCCTGATGAGCTTCAGGCAAAGGTCTATGAAGAACAAATTGCTCCGCATTTAAAGCCGGGTGATACCTTGGCCTTCGCCCACGGTTTTAACATTCACTATGGCTATATCACGCCGCCCGAAGATGTGGACGTCATCATGTGCGCACCGAAGGGACCGGGCCACATTGTGCGTCGTCAGTACACGCAAGGTTCCGGCGTTCCGGATCTCATTTGTGTGGAGCAGGATGCAACTGGTAGTGCCTGGGATACGGCGCTTTCCTATGCGTGGGGTGTCGGTGGTACGCGCTCTGGTGTTATTAAGGCTACTTTCAAGCAGGAAACCGAAGAGGACCTCTTTGGTGAGCAAGCGGTTCTTTGCGGTGGCTTGGTAGAGCTGGTTAAAGCAGGATTTGAGACCCTGGTGGATGCGGGGTATCCGCCTGAGTTAGCTTACTTTGAGTGCTATCACGAGATGAAGATGATTGTAGACTTGATGTATGAATCGGGCATTCACTTCATGAACTACTCGATCTCTAATACGGCCGAATATGGCGAGTACTACGCGGGACCCAAAGTTATCAATGACGAGTCGCGCAAAGCCATGAAGGAAATCTTGGCACGCATCCAGGATGGCAGCTTTGCTGCAGAATTTGTGGCTGACTGCAATAATGACCACGCCTGGCTCTTAGAGCAACGAGAAGCCATTAATGATCACGAAATCGAAAAGACGGGCGAAAAAATTCGCTCCATGTTCACCTGGGCGAAATAATAAGATTCGTTCAATAAAGAAAAGACCCCTTCACCAATGATGGAGGGGTCTTTTTTATTGCTGGCAGCTGTTACTTAGACGTGTTCACGATCTGCGTCATAGGGAAGCTTCTCAACCAGACGCTCATACTCCTGAATCCACTCTCGCTCCGTGTGGTTGGGGAACATAGCGATATGCTCACGAAGGGCATTGGCAAATTGCTTCGGGGGCCACTCGCGATAGCCTTTATCGTGCCCCTCTTCATGGGCTACTTCTTTATCCCACATTTCAATGTGTTCCATGGCACGGCGTAAATCGGAAGGAATATCATGCTCTTTGCCATATTCCTTCAGAGCGGGCATGAGTTTATCTTGCATCGCAATGATCTTCTCTAAGAGATCGCGCTGAGCTGAGTCTTTCTCGGACATGAGAATAACCTCCTAAACGGTAGATGAGAGTGGTGTGGATTACTTCAAGCCAAGGGGGTTCTCGTAGAGAGCCGGAAACTCAGCAGCAACTAAGTCATAGGCGGCAATATCCTGACGTAAGGCGTCATCAAAGAGATCACCATGCTCTGAAAGCGCTTTGGCAAACTTCTCGACGCGCTCATAGCCTGGTTGATCTTCAAGACCACCCTTACCATCAACGGTTTTTGTCCATTCGATGATTTCAGCTTTTGCCACTTTCAAATTCTCAGGAAGTTCACCTTTGCGTTCGAGCTCTTCGAGTGTGGGCATAATCTTTTTCTGAAGCTCATTGAGTTTCGCAAGCGCTTCTTGGTAATCCATGACGCACCCCTTACCTTGTACTAGGTCTCATAAACTGGTCATAGCTATTGAACTTGTCTACGACGTATTCATCATAGACAACCACACCGGTTGACCTGAAAAAGCAGCACAGCCGTCACCAGTTGAGGGTTGAGACGTAACCAAATACGAAAAAAACTGGCTGCCCTGAAGACAGCCAGTTACATACGGATGGTGCCATTGAATTTCGTTACTAAGGATTTAAAGCATTGTGGCCCGCAGAGTGGCACCATCAAGAGGCGACCAGTAGGCGGGAGGAATGTCGAATACGGTCTTGCAGCCCCAGGCTTGTTGCTCGGCCAAGCGCGCGCAGGCACGAGCGAGGGCCGCCAGCACAGAACCGGTAAACTCAGGGTTCGAGTCCAATGTCAGACTAAACTCCACGGTGTGCTTATGTTCCTGGTTAGAGCCGGTAGTACCGGAGCGCAACACCGAGCCACCGTGGGGGAGTCCTTGATGATGAGCCGCCATTTCTTCGGCATCAATGAAGGTGACGGTAGTGTCGTAATCGGCAAAGTAATTAGGCATGGTGACAATGGCTTGTTCGATCGCAGCTTTATCAGCGCCCTCTTCGGCCACTACATAGCATTCCCGACGATGCTTTTGGCGGGTGCTGAGGGTGGGGTTTTCGCCTGCCCGCACCGCATCTAGTGCCTCGGGTACGGGGACGGTGTATTGGCGCGCGTCGGCAACCCCTTCAATGCGTCGAATAGCATCGGAGTGCCCTTGGCTCACACCTCGGCCCCAGAACGTGTAATCCTGGCCTGTTGGGAGAATGCTTGTGGCATAGAGGCGAGCTAGGGAGAACATTCCCGGATCCCAGCCGCCTGAAATAATGGCTACATGGTTAGACGCTTGGGCAGTTTGATCCACGGCATCGAAATGCTCCGGGATGGCGGCGTGGGTATCAAAGGAATCAACCACATTGAAGAGCGATGCGGCCGCAGGGGTTTGCGTGGGAAGATCGGTGGCGCTTCCTCCGGCTAACACTAAAACGTCGATCTTATCAGTCCATTGCTCGAGTTCACTGGCGGATACCACCGGAGCACTGCCCTCGATAGTGACATCGCTGGGGTGGCGTCGCGTGAAGACGGCGACCAACTCCATGTCATCGTTGGCTTGAATCGCTATATCAACACCACGACCTAAATTGCCATAGCCAAATATTCCGACACGAATGGGATTCATCAATTGTCCTTTCTCACTACGAACGCCCAAAGTGTAGCGTCCTGTGGACGTCTTTAGGTTTCATTCCGATTTCAAACCCGTGGGCGGAGTCGGTGGGTGTCCTGAATTGATTGAGTGTACGCCGCTCAGCCTCCCGCGCGTCTTCAAATGAACCATGACCCTTACAATAACGGTATTACCATCAGTTAGGTGGGTGCAAGAGGGAATAGCATTCGCTCAGAAGAAGGAGAGCATTATGGCTAGGGTTTACAATTTCTCGGCAGGTCCTGCGGTACTCCCCGAGGAGGTATTGCGCCAGGCGGCTGCAGAGATGCTTGACTACCAAGGTACGGGCATGTCGGTTATGGAGATGTCTCATCGCTCTAAGCCCTTTGCTTCCATTATCGAAACCGCTGAGCAAGATCTTCGTGATTTGTTGGGCATTCCTGACAACTATCAGGTGCTGTTCTTGCAGGGTGGTGCAACGCAACAGTTTGCGGCCATTCCCATGAATCTCATGCAAAACAAAGTAGCGGACTATATTGTGTCCGGCTCCTGGTCTAAGAAGGCGCTCAAAGAGGCAAAGCTCTATGGCGATGCTCATTGCGTAGCGTCCTCTGAGGATGAAAACTTCTCCTATGTTCCCGATGTTGATGCCATCGAGTTTTCGCCGGATGCGGATTATGTCTATATCTGCCAAAACGAAACCATCTACGGAACCCGTTATCCGAAGCTTCCTGATACTCACGGTATTCCGTTAGTAACCGATGTTTCCTCGATGTTTCTGTCTGAGCCTATGAATGTTTCTGACTTCGGTCTGATTTATGGTGGCGTACAGAAGAACATCGGACCTGCTGGAGTCACCATTGTTATCGTGCGCGATGATTTGGTTCGTGAAAACGTATTGCCCTTTACGCCCACCATCATGCGTTATAGCACTCAGGTGGCTGCTAAGAGCCTTTCAAATACTCCTCCCGCCTATGGTATCTACATTTGCGGCCTTGTTTTCAAATGGCTCAAAGAGCGGGGAGGCCTGGCGGCCATGAAACTGCGTAATGAAGAAAAAGCTGCCATCCTCTACGACTATTTAGATCAAAGCAAGCTTTTCAAGGGCACCGCGCGCAAAGAGGATCGTTCTTTGATGAATGTACCCTTTGTTACGGGCTCTGAGGAGCTTGATGCACTCTTTGTGGCTGAGGCCAAGAGCCACAATATCGAGTCCATTAAGGGCCATCGTTCCGTAGGTGGCATGCGGGCCTCTATTTATAACGCTATGCCCAAAGAGGGTGTAGAGGCTTTAGTTGCCTATATGGCTGAGTTTGAGAAGAATCACTCCTAAGC
>CAJUNI010000022.1:0-6516 GCA_910587945.1 uncultured Parvibacter sp. | reverse complement strand
GCGAAAAACGCATTTTGGTTACCGATCCTATTGCTGATGAGGGATTGGCTATTTTGCGTCGTAAGGGCTATGAGGTTGATGAGAAATTCGGCCTCACCGAAGAGGAGCTCATCGCTTGCGTCAAAGATTACGACGCGCTTATTGTGCGATCGGGCACGAAAATCACCGCTCCGGTGCTTGATGCTGCATCGCGCCTAAAAATTATTGGGCGAGCCGGTGTTACCGTTGATTCTATTGATGTAGCAGCGGCTAGTGAGCATGGGGTCGTGGTATGCAATGCCCCAGTTTCCAATATTGTGTCGACCGCAGAGCACACCATGGCGCTGCTCTTGGCTTGTGCGCGCAAGCTCCCTCAGGCCAATGCTTCGGTTCATGAGGGACGTTGGGAGCGGGCTGAGTATACCGGCACGGAGCTCTACCATAAGACGCTAGCAATTTTTGGGCTTGGTCGCGTGGGAGGCCTTGTGGCCGAGCGAGCACGAGCCTTTGGTATGCATGTCGTAGGCTATGATCCCTACTGCAATCCTGAGCGGGCCAATGCATTGGGCGTAGAACTCTATGCCTCCATTGAGGACATTTTGCCCATTGCAGATTTCATCACCGTACATCTACCGCGCACACCGGAAACCATTGGCATGTTTGGTCCGGAAGAATTTGCGGCCATGAAAGAGGGCGTAATTCTCGTCAATACTGCACGTGGTGGCATCTATCAGGAGAAATCCCTCGCTGATTTCTTGGCAGCAGGAAAAATTGCTGCGGTCGGTTTGGATGTCTATGACGAAGAGCCAGCCGTGGATTCGCCCTTCGCAGAATTCCCTCAAGCGCTGTTAACTCCTCATGTAGCACCGGTAACCCATGAGGCTCAAGTTCGTGCGGGCAAGCAAATTGCTGAGTACGTCTGGGAAGGTCTCGAGGGATCTATCGTCTCTACTGCCCTCAATTCAGCCTCGCAACCCTCTGAGGTCATTGATGTGGTAGGGCCCTATGTTTCGGCTTGCAAGCTGGCCGGCGCTATGCTGAGTCAATTCTTGGGGAAGATGCCAAAGACCTTGCGACTTGAGATGGCAGGTTCGGTGGCTGATGCAGATTCGGCCTACTTAGTAGCTGGTGTACTTGATGGCATGTTGAGCTATCGTTCGGTGGGCAATGTATCGCCTTCTAATGCACGTCAGGTAGCCACCCGCCATGGTATTGAAGTAGCTTGCGAGTCGTTGCCTGATGCGGGGGAATATGCCTCGAGTGTGCGCATTGTGGCTGATGGGGTAGATGTTGGAGTCACGCTCTTCGGCATGGAGCAGCGTGCTCGCATCATCGCTTTGAATGGCTACAAGATTGATATTGCTCCCGCCAAACAAGGTCTGGTCTTTGAGTATGTGGATGCTCCCGGCCGGGTGGGAACCATTGGCACCATTTTGGGTGAGGCTGGAGTAAATATCACCACCATGCAAATTGGTACGAACCCCGATGAGGCTCGCGCCTTGATTTATATGAATGTAGAAGGCTTTGTCGATGAGGCGGTACTTAACCAACTTCGTGAAGCCATTGATTTGACAAACTTGTGGTATATAGCTTTATAGGGTGCGAAACAAATCTGAGGAGTTCGAGATTCTATGACACGGAAAATTAATATCTTTGATACCACTCTGCGCGATGGCGAACAGTCGCCGGGCGCCTCTATGAATACTGAAGAGAAACTGGTTATTGCGCGACAATTGTTGCGTTTAGGCGTTGATGTCATTGAAGCGGGCTTTCCTATTTCGAGCCCGGGTGACTTCGAGTCGGTCCGTCGTATTGCAGAGCTGGCTGGGGATCAAGCTACGGTTTGCGCTCTTACCCGTGCGGTGGACAAAGACATTGAAGCTGCTGCTGACGCCTTGAAATATGCAAAGCGTCCGCGTATTCATACGGGCATCGGTGTGAGCCCTTCCCATCTTCGCGATAAACTGCGCATCGATGAGGCTACCTGCATCGAGCGAGCTGTTCACGCCGTTACCTTTGCGAAGAGCTTCGTTGAAGATGTGCAGTTCTATGCAGAAGATGCCGGTCGTTCAGACTACGATTTTCTCGTTCAAGTAATTCAAGCTGTAGTGGATGCGGGGGCTACGGTCGTCAACATTCCCGACACCACCGGCTATTCGCTGCCCGAGGAATTTGGGGCTCGTATTGCCTATCTCATGGACCACGTCCAGGGTATTGAAAACGTGACGGTATCCGTTCACTGCCACAATGACTTAGGTATGGCCACCGCGCTCTCTTTGGCGGGCGTGCGAAACGGTGCTACCCAGGTGGAGTGCACTATCAACGGCCTTGGTGAGCGTGCCGGCAACACCGCCATGGAAGAAGTGGTCATGGCCATTCGTATGCATCAAAACGAATTGAATGGCCACACCGACATCAACACTCGCGAATTCATAAAAGCGAGCCGCTTAGTGAGTTCTATCACCGGCATGAATGTGCAAGCCAACAAAGCCATTGTGGGTGCTAATGCCTTTGCCCATTCTTCCGGCATTCATCAAGATGGCGTACTCAAGAAACGTGATACCTATGAGATTATCGATCCTGCTGAAGTAGGTGCCGGGGCAAGTCAAATTGTACTTACGGCGCGCAGTGGTCATGCTGCCCTTAAGCATCGTTTAGAGGAATTGGGTTATGAGTTTGAGGGCGAAGAACTCGATAAGCTCTACGAAGCCTTCCTGAACTTGGCTGACAAGAAGAAAGAGGTCTATGACGAAGACCTGGAGTCTCTTGTCAACGAGCAAGGCCGCGAAGGTGAGGTCAATGCTTACACGCTAGCCAGCGTTCAGGTAAGCTGTGGCTTCCCCTTGAAGCCCACAGCAACCCTCACGTTGGAAAATACCGAGGGCGAAGCCATCACGGTTTGCGAATACGGCACTGGTCCTATTGATGCCGTTTATAAGGCAGTGAACAGCATCGTTATGGTGGATAACGACCTTTCCGAGTTCTCTGTGAACGCGGTCACTCGTGGTATTGATGCGTTGGGCGAGGTAACGGTGCGTGTGAAAGCTGCTAATGGTGAGGTCTATACCGGCCGCGGGGCTGATGGAGACATCATCGTTTCGTCTACCAAGGCCTATCTCAATGCCTTGAATCGTCTCATTGCTGAGCACCGCTAGGAATAATAATTCGGTTCGCCGAAGTACAGAATCCAACGGTTTGGCGCTTTGAGCGTGCCATTGGCGTGGAAGCCCTAGGCTAATGGCGTTAAATATGATATAAACACGAAGGTAAATTATCCTTTGGATGGTTTATTACAACTTTCGTCTTTCAAGAGAAAGTGGGCCTGTCCCGCTTTCTTTTGTTGTTAGGGCGAATTGAGCGCCAAGCTAGGAATGAACAAGGAGGGTGTTGATGCTAACTAAGACAGAAGAAAAGCTTCTTTTGGCTCTCGAGCCTCACGCCCAATCTGAGGGCATTGAAATTGTCACCATTGAGGTAGTGGGCGCTAAAAAATCTCCCACCGTTCGCATCTATATTGATTGCGAGGGCGGGGTGAGCTTCGACGTTATTTCCAAGGCCCAGGCTTGGATTAACGACACCCTTGATGCTATGGATCCTTTCCCGGGAGCCTATATGCTCGAGGTTTCGTCTCCCGGCATTGATCGGCCGCTGCGCACCCGTGAGCATTTTTCACGCTTTGCGGGGGATAAAGCCATGATTCAAATGACTCAGGCCGTAGAAGGGCGAGCTCGTTGGACCGGCATCCTCCAAGGTATGGAAGATGACAACGTAATGATTGAAGTGGATGGTACTACCGTGGCCTTACCCTTTGACGGGATAAAACGGGCCCACGTTATTGGCGAAGTAGATTTTTCGTCCTAGAAAGGAAGCGAAAAGCTGTGGCAATATCAGAATTGATCGCCGCGCTCCAAGAGCTTGCTCACGAGCGCAAAATTGATGAGTTTTACCTGATTGAACGCTTAGAGGCCTCGCTGGCTAAGAGCTACCAAAACATTCTTGATCTCGAATGGGATGCGAGGGTTACCATCGATCGTCAGACGGGCAAAATCTACGTCTACGAATTGGTGCCGGTAGGGGAGCCTGATGAAGAAACGGGCGAGTACTTGGAGTTCGAGGAGCGTGATGTAACGCCTAAAGACGTGAGTCGTATTGCTGCTCAAAATGCCAAGAGTGTTATTTCTTCCATTGTGCGAGAAGCAGGCCGTCAGTCCATTTATCAAGAGTTTTCGGATCGCGTGGGCGATTTGGTGACAGGCACGGTTCTGCAAGGAACTCCTGACTTCACCATCATTAAAATTCGCGATGGTGTTGAAGCAGAGCTTCCCCATTATGACCTGCGCCGTAATCCCAATGAACGCAATGAGCGTCCTGCCAACGAGCACTATCGTCACAATCAGCGCCTGAAGGTTTTGATTATTGATGTCCGCGACCCTGCGTCTGATGCCCCGCGTCAGCGTGGTGAGCAGGCTCGGCCGCCCATTGTGGTCTCCCGTACCCATCCTGATCTCATTCGTCGTTTGTTTGAGATTGAAGTACCTGAGATCTATGACGGCGTTGTGGAAATTAAATCCATCGCTCGCGAACCAGGGGCTCGTTCAAAAGTAGCAGTGGCTTCGCGGGAAGCAAATCTGGATCCCGTAGGCGCCTGTGTGGGGCCGAAGGGTTCTCGCGTGCGTATGGTGGTAGAAGAGCTCCGCAACGAACGGGTTGATGTCATTCAATGGAGCGAGGATCCGGCGGAATATGTGGCCAATGCTCTTTCTCCGGCTAAGGTTTCCCGAGTGCTCATTGATGCGGCAAATCATTACGCAACTGTTGTGGTACCTGATGATCAACTGTCATTGGCTATTGGCAAAGAAGGACAAAATGCGCGCTTAGCTGCTCGGTTAACGGGCTGGCATATCGACATTAAGTCAACAAGCTTCACTGGCGAGGCTTTCGTTGAAGAAAATGTTCTCATCGACGAAGAGCCCTTTGAAGAGGATGAGGCTGGCTTGTGCGCGTTTGTGGCTGAGGATGGCACGCGATGCCGCAATCATGCCCGGCCAGATAGCCGTTATTGTGGTGTTCACGCCGATCTTGAGGACGAAGAGGCTGAATAGTAATGAATGCTCCTGGAACCACTGGACTCAAGCGACAGCGCAGCTGCATTGTTTGTGGCGCTAAGAACGATAAAGTGTCGTTCTATCGCTTTGTGCGGGATGGGGACGGGAATGTTCATTTTGATCCTACGGGACGAAAGCCCGGAAGAGGCGCCTATGTCTGTTCTGCGGCTTGCTTGGAGAAAGCAGCTTCGGCCGGAAAGCTGGAGCGTGCTTTGCGCACGAAGATGGATAGGGAAGAATACCGACGACTGGCGGATGAACTTATCCGCACGATGGGTTTAGACGCCGGAGACGAGGAGTAATAGATGGCAAGTATGCGGGTACATGAACTAGCCAAGGAGTTTGGAATGACCAGTAATGAATTACTGGATAGACTCCGTGAAATGAAAATCCCTGCAAAGTCTCATGCGAGTATGCTCCAAGAAGCCTATGTGGACAAAATTCGCAAGAACTTAGAGCCCGAGATCAAAGAGCGCGCAGGGCAGCTCGAAGCCGAAGAAGCTAAGGCTTTGGAAGAAGAGCGAGCTCGCGAGGCTGAGCGCAAAGCCCAAGAAGAGGCAGAGCGCCGTGCTGCTCGCGAAAAAGAGCTTGCAGAGCGCGAGGCGGCTCGAGCAAAGCGCGATTCTGCTCCGGAAGAGAGTGAGACGGACGAGGGTGCTCCTGAGGATACGTCGCGTCCGAAGGCTCCTGTCATGGCTTCAGGCTATGAGTCTTTGGTGTCTCAAATTGAATCCGAGAAGCAGCGCGTTGAACGCGAAAAAGCCGAAGCTCGTGCCCGGGCTCGGGCAGAGAAAGCCGCAGCTGAAGTAGCCAAGAAGCAAGCAGTGGAAGAAGCGCTGCGCGGACGCCACGGCACGCCTGCTAAGAAGCAGCCCAAAGAGGCTCCGAAGCCGGCACCGGTGTTGGGTCAGAAGCGTTCATCCTTTGATTCGCTGCTTTCTCAAATTGAATCTGAGCAACAGCGCATCCAATCTCAGAAGGAAGCGAAGCCGGCTCAGGAAAAGGCCCACGGCAAAAAGGGTAAGCGTCATGCAGTGCAATATGTACCGGAGCTTGAAGGCCAAGGGGCGCAACCTCAAGGAGCTGAACAGGAAGATCGTTATGCTCAGATGGCCGTGCAGGCCGAAAAACTCCAGCGCGATAAAGTATTGGCTGAAGCCCGTGCTGCGGTAGCGGCCGCAACGCCCGTAGAAAACGAAGGTCGTCGAAAGAAGCGTAAAGAAAAGCGTGAGGCTGAGGCACGGGAAAGGGCAGAGA
The DNA here is from genome assembly GCA_910587945.1 of uncultured Parvibacter sp. Lineage (GTDB taxonomy): Bacteria > Actinomycetota > Coriobacteriia > Coriobacteriales > Eggerthellaceae > CAJUNI01. The sequence continues at coordinate 175 of CAJUNI010000022.1, read as the reverse complement.
TGGAAGCCCTTGAGCGCGGTCTTGATCCGACTCTTGTGTTGGATGACTCGGTAGTGGAAATTCCTCAAGGCGCTACGGTGGCAAAATTTGCTGAGCTTTTGGGAGTGCAGCCTAATGATGTAATCAAGCGCTTATTCCTCTTAGGACAAGTACTTACGCTTACTCAGTCCATGGG
>CAJUNI010000021.1 GCA_910587945.1 uncultured Parvibacter sp. | reverse complement strand
AAGGTTTTAGGGGATCACGTCAAGCAAGCGGGTTCCTATGTCGGCCCCGAGCGTTTGCGCTTCGACTTTACCCACTTTGAGGCTCTAACGCCTGAGCAAATTAGCTTGGTGGAGCGCGAGGCCAATGAGCGCATCATGGAAGCGGTGCCGACCCACATTTATGAGACCAGCTTAGATGAAGCTCGCAAGAGTGGTGTAACTGCGCTCTTCGGCGAAAAATATGGCGAGCAGGTACGCGTCGTGGAGGCTGGCGATTTCTCACGGGAGCTCTGTGGTGGTTGTCATGTGTCTAATACGGCAGAAATTGGCTTCTTGAAGATTACGTCTGAATCGGGCGTGGGCTCAAATCTGCGCCGTATTGAGGCCGTGACCAGCTTTGGCGCTTTGGCCTACGTCAATAAGCTTGAGGCAGAATTAAAGGAAGCCGCAGCTGTGCTGAAGGTGCCGCTCTTTGATGTGTCGGAGCGTGTGGCTTCCAACCTGAAGAGCTATAAGGACTTGACGGCTAAGGTGAAGCGCTCAAAGGACACCGCTGCCGACGATGGTATCAACGCGCTCTTGGGTCTGGTGCAACAAGCACCGGCGGGCTATCCCGTCATCATTGCTCAGGCCCCTGCAGTAGAGTCGGGCGGCCAGCGCCATTTGTGGGACGTAGTGCGCTCTCGCATGAGCGAGCCGGGTGCCTTGGTTATTGCGGGTGCCCACGAGGGTAAAGTTGTGCTTTTGGCGGCCGGTACCGATGAGGCCGTAGCCAAGGGCTTCGACGCCGCAGCGCTCATTAAGGCGATGGGTCCCGCTATCCAAGGCGGTGGCGGCGGCAAGCCTTCTATGGCTCAAGCGGGCGGTAAGAACGTTGAGGGCATCGAAGACGCCTTAGAAATTGCACGCAATATGATTCTCTAAGGGCTTCGCTGCTACATCGAAGTACGAAAACCATGCGAGGGGGGAGTGACCAGGCGGCCTTGGGGTCGCCCGTAGTCGACTTCCCCTTTGTGTTCGTTGATGAAGTGAGAGGACTCAGGTGCGGGTATTAGCCCTAGATATTGGAGAAGTGCGTATCGGGATTGCGGTCAGTGATCCAAGCGGGCGTGTAGCGAGCCCTATCACGGTATTGCCAGCCATGGAAGTGGAGGCTTTTGCCGCACCTTTCCGGCGCATTCTGGAAGACTGGGAGCCGGAAGTATTGCTGTGCGGCTTACCGAAAACGCTCGGAGGAGAAGAGGGTCCTCAGGCAGCCCGGGTGCGCAAGGTGGCCCAAGCTATTGCCCAGCGAACCGAGCTTCCGCTGGAGTTTACTGATGAGCGCTTAAGCTCTCAGGAAGCGAAGCGCAGTTTGCGTGAAAAGGGCTTAACCGAACGTCAGATGCGCGGAAAAGTGGATATGATAGCCGCAAGCATTTTTCTTCAAACTTGGCTTGATGAACAAGCTTCAAACGCTCAGGAAGGATAGGCTCCATGCCCTTTCGTAAGCAAGTAACCTATTCAGAACGCCCCAATCATGCTGCCCGGGCGGCTCATGCTAAAGGGGATCAGCTCTTCCGTACCTACGATACGAGCTACATTCGCCCTAAGAAAAGCAAAGGCCCCATTGTGGCCACCATCATTTTGGTGTTGTTGCTGATAGCAGGGGCGGTGTTTATTGCTCTGCGATTTGCGGCTCCTCCCACCCAAGAACTCTTGCCTGAAGGGGAGTCCGCCGTTATTACAGTAACCAGCGGAGAAGGGGCCACCGACATTGGGAGCTCCTTAGCGGAAGCCCAGTTGGTGCACTCGTCCCAGGAGTTTATCGATGCGGTGCGTGCGGCCGGGGCAGAGTCTTCTCTTATCCCGGGCACCTATCTGTTTGAAGGAGGCGTGACTCCGGAAGAGATTGTCACCATTCTTCAAACAGGACCCTCGGCAACGGGTATTAACGTGACCATCCCGGAAGGTATTACGCGGGAAGCTACCGCGGCGCTCTTCGAGGAAGCTACCGGCGGGCGTATTACAGCCGATGCGTTTTTGGCGGCCTCCAGTGATGCCTCTCAGTGGGCAGAAACCTATCCCTTCTTAGCGTCAGCAGGTACCAATAGTTTGGAGGGATTCCTTTTCCCGAAGACCTATCTGGTTACGGCGGCTGATGATGCTACGTCGGTGGTAACCATGATGCTCAACCAGTTCCAAACAGAAACTGCCGGCCTATCCTTTGACTATCCACAGTCCCAAGGATTGAGCGTCTATCAGGCAGTAAACTTGGCAGCTATCATCGAGCGAGAAGTGTCTAACGATCCAGCTTCCATGGCCAAGGTAGCCTCCGTGTTTTACAATCGCTTGGCCTCTGATCGGCCCTATCTGGAGAGTGACGCTACCACCGCCTATGAGGTAGGACGGGAGCCCACGGCGGAAGAGGTTCATGCTCAAACCCCCTATTCCACCTATGCTAATCCCGGGCTACCGCCAACCCCTATCTGTTCGCCCGGTCTTCCCTCATTGCAGGCCGTGTGCAACCCTGAGCAGACGCCCTATCTCTATTTCTATTCCACGGTTAGCGATGATGGTCAGGTAACCACCTATTTTGCCGAAACCTATGAGGAGCATCAGAACAATATTGCTCAAGGCTAGGGTAGTGCCATGGGCCTCTTAGATCCTGATCGCTATTACGCGCGATTGAGCTGCATCGATATCCAGCAGGACTTGTTGGCTTGCGGGTTGAGTCACGTGCTGTTGGATATCGACAACACCATTCTGTCGCGTCAAGACCACCAGGTTCCCAGGGATGTGGCGCTTTGGCTTGGTCAGGCACGGGATGCTGGCGTGAAGTTTTGTTTGGTTTCTAACAACTGGCATCAAGGAGTCCACGAGCTGGCCCAGTCCTTAGAGCTTCCTCTGGTGGCTAAGGCGCTGAAACCCTTCCCCTTTGCGCTCTGGCGGGCCTCATCGCTCATTGGGGGCACGCCGCGCACCACGGTCATGATTGGGGATCAGCTCTTTACCGATATCGTGGCTGGTCATTTGGCGGGAATGAAAGCATTTCTTCTGCTGCCGCTGGCCGAACAAGATCTACGCCATACGCTCATTCTTCGTAATCTGGAACGCAGTCTTTTAGGGAAGCGTCAGCCCGAGCCTGCAGCTTGGTCAAAAGCTTCGGAATGCAGTGATGAAGGGGTAGGGTAGTGATGGCAGAGTCTGCTTCATTGGCAGCACAAGAGTCGCTCTATATTGTGGGGCATCCGATTGCTCATTCGAAGTCGCCAGCTATGTATAACGCTGTCTATGAGCGCCTGGGACTTCCCTGGCACTATGGCTTTGCCGACTTGGCGAGTGCCGAGGAAGCGCAGCAGTTTTTGCGCGACGAGCCCTACCTGTCTGTTAATATCACCACCCCCTATAAGCCGGTAGCTTTTGAGGCAGCAACGGTATTGGCGGCCTCGGCGAAATTGGCGCGGGGTGTGAACGTGTTGGTGCGCAAAGTGGATGCTCTGATCGGCTATAACACCGACGGTGAGGGCTGTGTAATGGCGCTCGAGCGGGCGGGAGTTGATCTTGCCGGAGCTCGGGTAGTGGTGTGCGGTACGGGACCGACATCGCTTTCGATTTTCCATAGCCTCGTGCAGGCAGGGCCGGCAGAAGTGGCCCTCATTGGGCGCTCGAAATCCCGCACCCAGCAGGTGCTTGAAACCTATGCGAAGGCCTATTACGACCTGGCTCATGCCACTATTGATCTGCCCTCACCACGACCAGGACGCCCGTCCTTTAAGGAAGCTCTGGAACAGGTGCGCTTTACCTATGGGAGCTACGATAGTGCGCGGGGAGCCCTTCAAAAGGCCGATGTGATTGTGGATGCCACTCCTTTAGGGATGAATCCGGGGGATCCCGCTCCCTTTGACCCTACGCTCATTTCGTCGCAGCAAACTATCATGGATGTAGTCTACGGTCATGGAATGACCGCGTTGTTGGCTGAAGCCTCAGCCCGCGGCGCAAAAACCCTCGATGGCTCGTCCATGTTAGTAGGCCAAGCGGTGGCAACGCTGGGGATTGTGCTGGATATTGCCGGCGTGTCCTGTGAGCTTTCAACGGAAGAATTGTTCGAGATTATGAGCGCCGCTGCAGGGTTTACAGCCTAAGCTTACTGCTGCGTGGATGAAACATTTCGCCTTAGAACCCGGAGCATAGGTTTCTAAGGTTTAGCTAATTGAGCCCAAAGGATGGGCTCAATTTTTTGTGCCTTGGGGCGCGGTAAATCAGCCTCGGAACTGACCGAAAAATCCATTAGCACAAAGCGATTTTGAAGGCTAGTAGCGTTTCGCCAGATAACTGTACCAAAATAGTCTCAATAAAGGGTTATTTCTGACCTCGCTAATCAGCATAAGTCCCCGTAGATTGCGAATTTTTGAACATTTTTGTCATTCAGGCAACACAAGGTATACAAAATGGTTATATTGATTATCGGATGATTGCGCCCTTATGCGCATTTTCTTGAAAAAGCGCTGGTGAATCGGTCTAAACGATGACTGGTTTATCGGTTACATAGAACGAAAGTAACAGTTTGGTTGTCCTGCGGGCTTGAGTCGAAAACGCGAGCCCGCCGAAACGTGAGGAATCGCCATGGATTCTTACAAAACGAATGAGAAGATTGCCGGCCTGAAGGCTGCAACGGAAGAGGCTCAAGGAGGGGCTGTCCTCAATGGGTCCATTCCTTCTGCGGAAGCTTCGGCTCCTATTCCGTCCTTTAGGACCAAGCCGTGGGTGCGTGCGGTGTCCGTGGTCATGTCAGTGCTTCTGGCAGCTACCATGTTTGATGCCAGTAGCTTAAGCCCGGCGGTGCGTCAGGCCGTTGCTGCTCCTCAAGATGAGGTTGTGGCCACCGAGGATACCGACCAAGAAACAGCGGAAGGCCAGGATGAGGCTGCCGCCACCCAAGAGGACACCGATGCTACGGCCTCTGAAGACGGGGAGTCTGATCCGGTGGCAACGCCGGAAGAGGAACCCACCGGTCCCACCGATGAGGAAATTGAAGCTGCCATGGCCAGCCTCTATCCTGAAGCGCTGATTCCGGCCGAGGCAGTAGTGCCCCAAGCTACGGAAGGTACAGCCGACATCGAGTCCCTCCTCAATCCGTCCCTGTCGCTCTACGGTGCCCCCCTTTCTCAGGATGGTGCCTTCCTCGTTCGGGGTAACAAGGTTTCTGCCGCCTTGGATATGGGTAACCTTTCCGCCAGTCTTCAAGGGGGTGTGCTGGGTGGCACTACCGCTACTGATGCCGTCATCCTCACCTTTGATGTGCCTTATCTCTACGAAACCGAAGAGGGCGTTATGGCTTCAACGTTCTCCGAGGAGCGCTGGCGCGTTCTGCGGGGGAGTGTTGAGGCCCCGGCTGACACCAATGGTCCCCGTGCGGCACTCTATGCTGATTCGTTGCCTGAGGGCTGGGTGCTCTATCAACAACATGGCACGGGCTATGTAGCCCTTGATAGTGCTGCTCTTGCTGCCGGTGTGTCAGGCCGCATCGTGGCACGTTGGGAAGGCAATGGTGGCAAGCTTGATGCTGCCGTGGAGCTTCCGGTTGTTAGCTTTACGCTTCTTGGCAAGGTGTCTACCGATGCTACCGCATCGGTGGCCTTTGGCTATGAGGCTCATTCCTATACGCCCCAGGCAACCGAAGACAATCCCACGCCGGAGACGCTCTTCGGTACGGCCCTGCGCAAAGCAGCAGGCACCTTTACGCTGGCCTACACCCGGGCAACGGTTCGCGGTTCTGTGGCCGTGCAAGAGCCGGCGGTGACCGACTTTGCTGATGGCCTCGGGTATCTCACCACCACCGTTACGGTGCGCAATCCGAAAGATGCGGAACCAGTAAATGCCATTGCTCTGGGCGCTACCTTCGCAGCAGACTGGCAAGGCCGCAAGGGTATTCCGCTGGAAACGCTCATGGCCTATGTTTTGGATGAAACTAACACTGGTGTGGCCAATGTGGACGCATCGGGTCTCGTTATCACCACTGACGAACAGCGCCGCGCCCATGAGTTTGTGGGTGTGCCCGGTGCCGGTGGCGTTATTGTGGCGGACGTGACGGAGCTTTCCGCTCAAGAGCGTCGCAGCCTGGATCCTCAAGATCCTGCTACCTTCGAGGCGCTGGGCGTGGGCACTATTCCCTATGTCATCGATGATGAGGGTCGCATTCAGTTGATGCTGACCGGTGATGATGCGGTAGTGGAAGCCGAGGGCACTCGCGAGCTCTATGTGGCAGCTCCCTATGCCGAGTGGGCTTTGGATCTTGAAGAGGCCACAGAAGAGAATCCGACCCCTCAGACCTATCAACCGGTTACTTCTGTCTTCGATGTGCAAATTGGCACCACCTGGGATGAGAAGCCAGTAGCCTATCCGCAGCACTTCGTATTCCAAACGTCCTTCGAGGCCAGTGCGCCCGCAGAGGTAGCGGGTAGTGAAGAGGGAAGCTCGGAGGGTGATGAGTCTGCCTCCGACGATGACGAAGAGGGAGACAGTACCGAAGTTGTATCCGAGGAGCTCGTGGGTTATGGCAATTCTAACCTCGCTCCCGTGCAGCTTCTGGATGCAGTCCAAGGCGCTCAGATGCTTCGGGCACGCGCCGCGGGTGTTATGCCGTTGGCTTCTGGTCGCGTAGAACGGCTGGCTGATACCTACTTGGATCCCAACCTGCACATTGGTAATGGTACGCCGGTTTCCGGTGCCACCAACACGGTTATGATCAAAACCAGCGAGCAAGTGTTTATGACGCTCCAGCCCAACCCCACCTATCAAACGGGCTATTTGGGTCGCTCGGGCATTTATACCCTTGATGATCGCCGCAGCGGTGCCGTGGTATTCCGCTTGGATATTCCCTATATCTACTTTGACGCTAAGGGTCCCAAAGAGACCCTTTCGGTGTCTGAATGGGAAAAGGCTCAGCTGGTGCCGGCTGAGGAGCTCAAGTTCCCGAATACTCGTCAGCGTCTGGCCTACTACCCTGACACTGACGCAGTGAACCGCTATGACTTCTCCCAAGACGGCGTGAACTGGTTGACGGTGGACGAATTGACCGATCCGACCAATGGCCCCATTACCACCGGTCTGTCGGGCACGTGGTATGTACGCTATAAGTCCACGTCCAATGAGAACCAATATCAATTGCCCGCCCGCGATGTACAAACGCTCACGGGTCAAATTAAGTTTGTGGGCTCGGTGCCGGACAACACCGGCGCCACCGTGCTTTTGGGTTATCAGTATCAATACTTCACCAACGAAGACACTACCGAGTTAAGCGGCACGCTGCTCACCGAAGTGGAGCCGGGTCGTCCTCGGGCCCAAGGTGCCTCTAACGTATTGCGCGCTACGTTTATTCAGACAAACTTGAAGTGGGATCTGACCAACGTATCGATGAATACGCCGGTCTTGTGGGATCACTACAACTACGCGGTCTATAAGGTGCAGGTCAAGAATAGTTCCGACACCCGTGACTCTGAGATCGACTTTTTGAACTACGTATTGATGTTTGATGCTGCTACCGGTTCTACCTCTGGCATCCGTCCTCAGGACTTGCTTACCTGGAAACGGAAAGGCAATAGTGGCGACTTCACGCTCAATACCAGCATTAGCGCTGAAGAGACAGGCGTTACCTATATTGGTAAGCCCAAGCAAGGTGGCGCACTGATTTATGACGTGTCTACCTTGACCGACGAAGAAATTCGCTCCATTGACTTGGTGAACTTCTCGAACGTGGCAGATTTCGGCTTGAAAGAGCTGCCCTACGCTACCGGTGGTCATCCGGGGCAAATTACCGTAGACATTAACGAAGCGGACATGCCCTACGGCAAGCATCTGTTCTCCCATACTGCCGAAGCGAATAAGTCGGCATCTACGGGAGGCGTTACCTTTGTGCCGCCCGAGGATGAGTCTGACGTTCATACCCTATTAGTAGCTATGCCCTATACCACCAATTACGGTACGGGCGAAGGTGGCTACAGCCGGGCGAAGCTTCAGGTCTATACCACGGTAAACTTTGGTAACCGCGGTTACGACGACGACGGCAACAGTAACGACTACCAGTGGATGAAGGACTGGACTACCTATTCCTCCTTTACCCGTCCGACCTTTGATGTGCGCCTGAACAAGAGCGCTATTAACCCGGTTACGGGCGCTATCAGCGATTCGCAGCCTGCTCCGTTGGGTGAAATGGTCACCTACACCTTAAGTGGTATGCGCAACCGGGGTAACACCCCGCTCTATGGCGAAAGCGCTACTACTTCCTATGGTGCGGTCTTAGCCGACAAGCTTCCCGAGGGCTTCCAGCTCACCGGTCTTACGGTTCAAGTGAACGCCTCAAGTGAATCGCGTATTGAAGGGGAGGGCGAAGAGGCCCATCGCGTGGCCGATCTGTCCGACTGGTATGACGTGTCCTCAGGCAATGCCCTAGTGGACTTCGAAGTGAAGGATTCTCAGGGGGCAGTTAGCTATGTCTCGCTTCCGGTGTCCTTAACGAAGGTTGATGGCGCAGCCGATGGTTCTACCGCTATCTATCGTTTGGGTACGGTAGACACCGCAGTAGGTGGCATTGCTGAGCAGTTGGAGGCTCAAGGAGTGGCGGCCGTACCCTCGCGCCGTTATCCGAACGGAGCTCCCTCTAAAACCTTTACCGGCGTCTTCCGGATTAAATTCAAGAGTCCGCTTCCCCCTGAGACCGACATTGCTTCTACTATTAATGTAACGGGCCTCATGATGGAACTGCACTCCAACGGCGCCAATGGCTGGTATGACAACCAGGCCGATATTACCTATGGTCGTCGTCTGTGGACCGTGAACCCAGATGGCTATGTGCAGCCCAAAGAAACGACTTCAGCTGCCAAAGCTACGTTCCGCCCGGTAGAGCCGAAGCCTGAGAATACGGCCTACGTCTTCTCTCGTTACGACGGCTCGGGCACCTCGGATACCGCCATGACCACCGAGGCAAAGAAGCGCAATGCGTTGGTTAACAATGCCAACGCCGGTTATCGCTTCCGCTTTGGTGATGCCTCAACCTCTCGTATGGCGCCCGCTGTTATCAATATTGGCCCTGTGCCTGATGGTCGTGAGAAGCTCACCGACCCGTCAGGCAACGTAACGCTAGGCTCTACGAAGAAGGCTCAGTTTGCGACGAGCACCTTGAAGTTGGGCCCGGGCTTCTTCCCGACCACCGATGCGTCGGGTAACACCGTAGCCGCCGTGGCTCCCATTTCTCAAATTACATTGCGCTATTACGCCACGACCAACGCCAACGACGTTTTTGAACGTACGCTGACCATTCCGGCTAATCGCCTGTCTCAGTATTTCACCCGGGATGCTGCCACCGGCAACTGGACCATGTCTATGTCCAGCAACGGCATTGGCTACCTCACTAATGTCCAAATTGAATTGGATCAATTCTCGGCCAGCAAAACCATTAGCGGTGCTCAAGCCTTAGTGGAATTGATGGGTACTCCCTTAGATGTGGGTGATATTACTGTTGGGTCGTCCTTCCGTACGGACTATGAGAACACGGCTTCGAACATCTCCGTCAAAGACGAAGCCACCTTGCATTCGATGTATGTGCCCATTGCCCCTACGGTTTCAAGTTCCTATGGCTATGTGGACGATAAGGGTGTGAACCGCGCGAATACGACGGTGCCCTATCGTTGGGGTGACCTGGAGAACGAAGTATCTTACTTCCGCTATGACCTCACCAATAACTCCAAGTACAGCATCTCTGACTTTGATATGGACCTGTTGGTAAACGGAACCGCCAAAGCTGATGATGGCACCAACGAGGTATGGCGTGGCTTCTTGACCCGTTCGGTGGTTATTCCCGGCTTTGCCTATGGTGCGGTTCCGATTTTGGATGCTGACGGCAATCCCGTAAAAGACGGTGCGGGCAACGTGATGACCGAGAACCGCTGGTATTACAAGTATGGTTCGGTCAGCTCCATCGACGTGCTGGATGTAAACAACACTACGGCTACTATCATGAAGGCTGAAGATGCGATTCAGCCCAACAAGCGCTATGACATCGAAGGCACCTTGAAGACTCTTGGAGCTGCCGGTGGTACGGTATCGCTGGGGGATGGTTCGACGCTTACCGTTGATGCCTCTGGCGTTCTTACGGTCAAAGTAGCCACTGATGGCATTACCAACGGCGCGGTGTCCGAGGGTGCTTCTGAGTTAGCCCCGGTCAAGATGGTACGCGTGCGCTTCGGCAAAATTAATGAGTCCATTGCCTCCGGCAACAATCCTACGATCTATCTCTATGGTCGAGCCGACACCCATAGCTCGGTGACCACCAACGTCCATGGCTTTGCCACGACCCCGGTCTTTGGTCCTGACATGATGCTTCCCATTGGCAAGCGCCTTGAAGGCAATGTGAATCGCCTTGAGGCGAAGACCACCATGGGTATTGGTACCTTTGCCGGCAGCGTTAACTGGACGGTTACCAAGAGCGCTACCAGCCGCCCGAGCCTCGGCACGGCGGTGACGGGACCGCTCAATACCCCTGTTGAGATTGCTAATTACTCGGACGGGAATATCTATAGCTTCACGATGGCCAATAGCAATTTGAACCGTGCCGATGATGCTACCGTTGCCTTTAATATTGATGATTTGAGCCCCTTCCTAAAGGAGCCTATCAATGATGTGCAAGGCTTCAAGACCAAGACGGTGGCCTTCAATGCCGGCTTGTTCAATTTTGGCTCCACCGTGCGCAAAGATAATACGCCGAGCAAGCTCACCAGCTCGTTGGTGAAAGCCACGTTCTACTTCCGCGATGTGAGTCCGCTGACTTCTACCGCCACTCCGAAGGGTAAATCGGTAGAGCTGACCCAGGCCGAATTGAAAGCCCTGCAAACGGCGGCCGGCCAGGCTGATGGTTCCTTTGTTGTGGATGTCACGACGGGCGAATTTGCCGATTGCGCCGACCTCTATTTGGAGCGCATCGAGCTCACTTATACCGAGATCGATCCCCATTTAGATGCCACTGACAATATGGTGGTAAGCCTTACGGGTAAGGTGAACCACTGGTACAACAACCGCACTACCGAGTCCAAACTGAATAATGCCAATGTGGATTACTCGATGGTGCGCGCCACGGGGGATATTACCCAAACAGCTCCCTTGGATAATCCTAAGAATCGGGCCTATCGTACGGCCTATTTCAAGATCTATTACCCGGCCTTAGCGCTTCATACCTTTGCTCAATATGGTCCTAACTCCGGCCAATATATGAACAACCGTACCTATAGCGCAGGGGACTGCTCGGACGGATCCTTTACTCGTACCGGCGTGCCCTATGACCGTGACTTTGTTATCTGGGCCAATATGTATAACGAGCGCAATGTTTCCACCCTTGATGACCTAGACGTTACGCTGGAACTGCCTTTGGCCTATCAGTCCTCTGCTCAGTTGGACGGTTCTACGGTCAACGATTATGTGGGCTTCCATACCACTCGGGCCATCATTAACGCAGAGCTCTTCGACACCTTTAAGAAGGGTCGCGTCGGCGCCATTACCTTTACGGGCTACGATGAGGGTGAGGGTGCCAATACCAAGGGTGCAATCAGCTGGGTGCTGACTCCTAACCAGGAGTATCTGGATGAGGTCCGCTCTCCGTTCCTGGCTACATCAGCGCTGCCTGAGTATTTTGAAGACGAAGATGGTCATACCTATCCGGTGGTGGATGGTCAAGACTTCGTGATTGACGAAGAGACTCTGCGCGCCCATGGCATTAAGAACCTGAAGACGGTCAAGCTTACCTCTTGGCAGGACATGGACGTTGACAATTCTGCAGATGTGAACAGCCAAAACATCGTGTTTGAAGGTTTTGCGGACCATAACTTTGACACAGAAGTCTATTTGCAGGGTCGCACGGAAAACTACCTGCTTAAGCTGCGCGGAAGTTCCATGATCACCGAGATGTTGGGCACGCCGGTGGTACGCACTGACAAGTCTGCCATTTGGATGTCGAAGATGTATTTCGACACCATCCACCGCGCCGGTCTCTATGACTCCAACTCTGGCGGCAACACCAATGCCCCCACCGCGGCAAATCAGCGTTTCTCGCAATACACCTATGGTTCCTGGGACAACCACCACAACGGCCATAGCGGCTATAACGCTCAGGCCGGCGAATACAACTTCTCCTTAGACGTGGGTTATAAGTCTCAGGTGTCATTGTTGTCTGACTTCCGTCAGGTAAACAACCAATACAACCAAGTGGCTCCGGAGAACAACTGTCAAACGGAGCAAGGTCCGTGGTCTGCCGACAATGTACGTGGTCGTAATCATGTTTGGGTAGGTGCTGAAACTTACAATTCAGGCATGGTTGTGCATATGAAGCAGGACCTGGCCGCTATGAATTTCAATAGCTACTTTGATGCCTACTACCTGAAGATTCGCCGTCAAGCAGCCCAGTATGTAGACAAGATTACGGTGACCTATTCTGATGGTAAGACACTCACCGTTGAAGGCGATACCATCAAGGCGCTGCTGGCTACCACCGATGCCGATTCGGTCCAGAAAGACTACGACGGCGCTCAGTACTTCCGCTTGAATTTGTTGGCTCGTGACGATGATGGAAATCCGAAAGCTAGCTTTGGTGCCGGGGAGGATACCAGCGATTCCTATCGTCATCCGGTAGATGATTATGAGAATGCCAATGTCACCAAGCCGGGCAGCCCGCGCTTTACGGTGACTAAGATTGAGTACGACCTACGCATTAACCAGAACCAATATGCCACGGGACAGAACCGCTACATCTCGGGCGAAGGCGATTGGACCGAAAGCAATACGGCCAATGCTGCCGTGCGTCAACCGGACTTTGGTTCCTGGTATGGCATCACCAATTACTCGGCCCAAGACATCGTGAACCAGATGGCTTTTGAGGTTAATGGTCGTATGTATACCGAGACGGCTACCGCCGGCGCCAACATGGTGGTGGATTCTTCTCTTGAGGTCGGTGGCACCAACTCGGGCAACAACCGTCCGGGTCACCAGGCTATCGTTCGGTGCGATACGCCTCAGAAGCATGCCAGCGAGTCCTTCCGTAGTGCCTGGTCCTATCAGGACTACCACCGCAATGGTGGCTGGTATAGCCATACCGACGATGCCTCCTACATGCGTCATCTTCGCTCCACTACCAATATTGTGGCCCGTACTGACGGTGTGTACACCATGGAGGGCATCAACTGGGGTGGCACCGACCATACGTATTTGGGAGCCACCTACCAGTCGGTGAACTATACCGACCATGCACTCTTTGGTGGCGACGTTAATTTTGCGACGTCGGTCTATCGCCATAACGTCTATCGCGGCTTCTATACAGGTGATCAAAGCTATAGTTCTACCTATGGCTATAACCAGTACTATCCCAATGACTGGGTCTGGAACTATACCTCCTTCATGGATCGCGTTCATATCTCTGATACGCTGCCGTGGTGCCAGCCTGATGATGACTTGGCCTACTATGGCTTCCTCTCTACGGGTCTTCATTTCCAGAATGGCGTTCTGAAGCACCTGAAGGACTACGACCGTGCGGTGATTACCTTCACCACCAAGCAATGGGATGCTCAGGTGGGGGCCGACGGTCAAGAAACGCTGAATAGCGAAGGCTTCCGCATCTATGGCGAAAATACGGCTGCATCCCGCACCTTTGAGGTGCGTCAAGATGGCGTCTATGTAAAGAATACGGACAATACCTGGACCCAAGTTTCCTCGAAGGGTCTTGCGTTTATGACCTCCACGGGCGGCGGTTATATCCAGTTTGCCCGCGCGGGCGAAGATCCCCACAAGTCCATTGTGGACTTCAAAGCCGCTCACAGTGATGGCGTGGTGGAGATCCCGCTTAACACCAATGAGTTCATTGCTACCTACGACATTAATTTGGGGCCCTATTACGGCAATGGCGATATCACCGCTGAGGCCGCTAAGGGGAGCTACTTAGAGGTAGACCGCGATGGTGGCAGCGGCACCATCGATGTGCAGTTGCTGGGTCGTCCCTACATTTATAAGGGGCAGAAGCACCCCAACATCAGCCACAGTGGCTGCAGCGACAAAGCGGATGCCCTGAATCACGTAGGAAGCCGCTACTACAACTTCAATTACCTCTCGAAGGCTGTTAACAACTACGTTGCCGCTGATCCGGCTGCACCTATTCAGCCCACGCCTTCGGGTGTTCACCAAGGGGCGAGTGCGTGGCGCGCTTCAAGCGGTGGTGGCGTGGAGCATCGCAACAACGATACCGCCTACTTCTTGGGATACCTCATTCCCTTTGGCTATGATTCCTGGCTCACGGTCAACAAGAATGGCAACGAATACCATTCGTTGAACCACCCGGACGTCACGGATTATGGCAATGACAATCTCACGCCTACGGTGGTGCGCTATGAGACGCGCTTCCGTAACATCAACGACCAAACGGAAGATGTTGATGACGAGAACCGTGCAGCTCACATTAGCCAAGTGCGTCTGCGCACGAGCTGGAACCCGGGCTTTACCACTCCGAACACCGGCAGTGCCGATGCCTTGCGCCTGCAAAACATCTATGTGCCGGCTCAATTTGTGCCGGTAGGGGGTCACACCCGCGATGCCAATTGGTTCCAGGCTCAAGACTTCAAGTTCACGGTCTATAACGTTGCCACAGGTATCACCGCTACGGTGGCCCTAAGCTGGACGGATTTGGTGAACCTCGGGATGCTTTCCGGTACCGTTACCGGCTCAGGCACGAGCGCCACCTTCAAGGGCGATACCTCCGGCAATGCCTACTATCCCGATTGCTACGTGATCGATGTGGAGAAGTACCTGCGTCTCACGGAAATCAAGCAGCAGAATCCGGACCTGAGTGCGGCGGATCTGTTCGCCAAGCTCTCGGCCAGCCACGGCTTGAATACCGCCGGCCGCAGCTTGGCAGACGGGGAAACTGAGGCCGATGCGCAAGCGGCGGTTATTAACCTGATTCAAGGCGGCATCGTCGGTCATTACAATGCCACCGATCGCACCAATACGTTGCGCGGCGCCTTTGTGGGCGACGAGTCGGTGGACCTGGAATATGCAGCGCCCTATGTGACCTCGGTTGAGTTCCTTTATCTCTCACCGGCTGCGAATCGCGAAAAGCCCGAGACTATGTTGGATTCTGGCCAATGGCTCGGTGCTAATCGCGTGCGCGATAACATCTCGGGTACTAACAAGACCCCGGACTATGCTCATAACTTTGCCTTTGCCTATGACGGCGTCTATGCCGATAGGGAAGTGGAGGACTTCACCACGGCCGAAGAGACCGGCGTGGATTTGGTTAAGGGTAATTGGAATTACTGGTCAACGCCTACCTTCGACAAGCAAGGTAATGCGATGGGCGGTATGCGTACCTACCAGAACCTGACAGTGTCTGATGTTTTGACCCGTGACCCCAACAAAAAGACGTTGGTAAAGAACGAGTCAAATACCCGCGGCTATGACCTCTCTCACCAACTGGCGGTTTTGGATACCGATATGCAGCGCGGCAAACAGGTCTTCATGAATGGTTCTTCCCAGAAGATCTTCGCCTATGACGCTGACGAGTATTCCGCAAGCTCCCCCTGGAGCTATGCACCCGACGCTACTACGTCTACCAATGGCAATGGCGTGCCTAACGGTGACCTCTATGCCGGTGACTATGTGGAGTATCACCTCTATGTGGGTTCGGGTAAGAAGAACGCCTCTGGTACGGTAGAGCCGGTACGCACGGATCTCACCTATGCTTCTTCCGATAGTGGTACGCCCTTTGAGTTGAACCCGTTACCGCTGGAGCACGTAGATGCACGCTTTGAGGTGCAAAAGGGCCAGCGCATCGTGGGTTGGGAAGTGGAGAAGTACTACGACGAAACCAAGAAGACCTGGGTTGAAGCTAACACCGCGGCCCAAGGTACCGGTGCGATTCTGCCCGTAACGGCGACTCTCTCCGATGCTGCAGGAACCACCGCTTCGGTGGTGCAGCCCCAGATGGATCTTTCCCAGGCTGAGGTGGACGAAGATGGTGCGCGCACCTTCGGCAGTGGCACCGAGCAGTATGACGGTAACCGCAACATCACCTTTACCATCGGGGATGCCTATAAGCCTTCTAAGGACAACAGCAACTCCACGAGCCAAATTTCAGTGGGTCGGGGGGTTTGGATTCGCGTTATCACTCAGGTAACTGACGAGCTGGAAACCGATGAGGCCTACAACAGCACGGAGAATCAGACCAATCGTAACGATCATCCGTCCTATCAGGGCACCTCGCTCCAGGCAAACTTCTACGCTATTGCGGCACCGCTGCACGGCTTTGCGCAGTACCGCACGGTAAACCACTCTGGTTCGGGTGGTGGCAACAACCGCGCGACGGCTGACTATGCAACGGACAGCTCAGAGCTTGGCTACATTGCCCGGGCTCACAGCACCGGCGTTGGGGTGGCGGACAACTGTGCCGATAACAATACCCTGTTGACCTACAGCTTCGATACCGCCAAGGATGTGCGCTTTGATGGCTACCAGCAATTGGCTGCGCGTGACCATTCCAACGTGGTATTCCATCGTCATGTGAAGGAGATCCTCAATACCAACCGTGACGATAATCGCATTGCGATCACGCCGGAATTCTGGGATCCCACGACCAAGACCCTGAATCCCTATTCTGCCTCCGGTCAGCTGGCGAACGCCGATGGCAACCGGATGCGTTTGCGGGTAACTAACATTCGCAACACCACCTGGCATGAGTCCACCATGACGGTCACGGTTTCCTTCATGCGGGGTGTGGTAGGCACCGGTGTGGTTCAAGGCGCTTATGGCGATAGCACCGACGGCTTTGATGCCTTGGGCAACCCTGCCGGTAAGCGCTACTTCGAATTGACGTCGAAGCCCACCTACGTGGCCGATGAGTCGGTGCCCGAGTTGGGTTATCCGCAGGCCTCCGTTACGGCTGCTGAGGGTTGGAAGAACACTACGCCCGCTAAGGTCTTAGGATTGACGGGTGCCACGACGGCTGCCCAGCGTGAGCGTGCCCTGCTGCCGGATTCGGTGAACTTGGATCAAACCGATGAAACTGGCGCGGTGGCTCGGCCCGATGTCAAGATTGAATACTATGTGCCGAACTGGCATGGCTCTGACACGCCGGCCACCGTTGCCCTCGAGTCCCGAGTAACGGTGACGCCCCAAGAGGCCACCGGTAGCAATGCCGGGGCTTGGGTAAGCTATGAAGAGCTGGAAGCGAAGTATAAGAATGAGGATGCAGCGCTCACGCCCGGGGCTCATACCTCCAATGGCAATATCTTCCGCGATGTAACCGGCGTGCGGATTACCTACTACGACATTCCGGCTACCGCTGATGGCACCACCGCCTTCCCCTTAGACGATGTGTCGTTGCTGGGTGTGGCCCGCTATCAAGATACCCGTTTGGATACCACGGCCGTCAACCATCGCGCGGGCGAACAGGAGAACCTGTGGACTCCCTATAGCCAGGTAGATGTGGCCTTTACCCACACCGATCGTCAAAACACGGTGCTGGACTTCGTGGATCTTGCCAAGAGTAACGCTCAGAGCGGCTCGAAGGAAACGCCGGTACTCAAGCAAAATACGCCGGTACAGCACGAGACCCTGCTCACAAAGCAGGACGAAGGCAAGCGGGCGCCCATCACCATTTGGCGTCGTACGCCTGTCATGCAATTCCAGAACCAGGTCTTCCAGACCCAAAAGGAAGCCGAGGCGATCTATAACGCTGAGGCAAACCAGAAGACCAGCTATGTGGCGGGTGAACAGCTCTGGTACAAGAACACCCTTACCAACGTACCCAAGCGTACGAACTACGGTATTACCACTTTGGAAGGGGAACTCTACAACCCGGTCTTCTATGAACTGATCCCGACGGACTACTTGAAGGCCGACGGCGATAAGCCCATAACGGCAGAATGGCTCGCCCAGCATCTGACGGTGAAGTGGTATGAAAACCTGCGGACCCGTGAGGCTAACGGAGCCGTGGCTCATCCCAATCGTGACGTCTACGATGAGCGTACCAATGGCATGAAGCTTATCGTGGTTCCGGTCGAAACCTACCGCTTGCCTGACTATGGTGGAGCCATGATCTACACCAATACTGCAAGCGAAACCGGTGGCGGTCACGGCAACTACTTCGCCGACCTTGATCCTCGTGCTACCTTGGCCAATGGCGTGAAGGTAAGCCAGGAAACGCCTTTCACGTTGTTTAAGATTTGCTGGATTCCGCTGGATGAGGCTCTACCCGAGGGCGCGGCCCTTGTGAAGGAGACGGCGGCTGCGGGTGGTGTCCAGGGTGGATCCGTGGTGGATTCCAATCTCCAGTACGACCGCCCGGTGGACGCAATCATGCCTGACTTCACGCGCATGGAGGTGGGCGACCGCATCGAGGTGTCCTTCGACATCTATGCCTCAATCGATAACCTGCCTCAGGTCTACCAGCGCAACGGCTATAGCGGGGATCGCCTGACTGCTCCGAGCGCTTTGGGACAAAGTGCGCTCGATACCTTAGAGCCGGCCTATTTCCCGCGGGTGGGCGAGTACTATTACACCGATTATTGGCATGAGAGCTCGGGCTGGACAGGCCATGTAAGCCCCTTGACCAATAATGGTGACCAGACGACTGGTACCACGAATTGGGATTATTCGGTGCGTGACAGCTGGGGTGGTTATCGCGTGACCACTGAGAATGTGGTTATGGACATGGATTACCTCATGCTCGACTCTGCCTTCTCGGGTGACAAGCCAGAGCAAACGGACACCTGGGAAATGTTTGATGGTTCCTATACCTATATCCCCGGTGAGGGTCGTTCCTATGGCCAGTACAGCACGGGCTGGAACATTAATGGCTGGGGTATGAACGGCATGGGCGTCTATGCCTATCCCTACAGCACTAATGGCTCTGATTGGAACTACCACAGCAACATCAATAGTTCTGCGACCAGCGCCACCGATGGCATGTCGTTGGGCTATCTGCTCGATACCGACATGAAGACCTCCAACAACAAGCAGATCGTGCGCTACACGCCGCGCCCTGAGATCGGCACTAAGGCGACAGTTGAGTCTCAGTTGCCCGCCGATACCCACTATGTGTGGTGGTACGACGGCTCCAATGGTATTAATCAAGGCGGTAGCTCAGCTGCTGCTGAAAACAACATTGCCAACGGTGCGGGTGCTCTGCGCAACGTGAGCCGTTATGTGCGTGACTGGTACGGCTTTGTCACCAAGAGCCGCATTAATGACACGGAAAAGCAGCATCGCTGGCTAAGTGATACGCCGCTCGTGTGGTCTGAGACGCGCCTGCATATGGATAAGGCGTGGTTGGCCACGTCAAGCCGCTTCATTTCGGGCGATACGGCCACCGCTGGATCCGGTGTTGCTGACTACGAAGTACGTCGCTACTACAATTCTGAGGACAGCCATGCAGGTTGGGCCACAGGAACCTATGACTACTCTGCGCAGCACTATCGCGACCATCGTGGCGTATTCGTAGGCCAGTACACCACCGCACTGCAATACAACCAAGATTTCGTAAGCGAACTTACGGCCTACAACTACGGCGACCGTAACCTGGACGGTGTGGAATTCACCTACGTGATGCCTCGGGGCGTTGAGCCTATTTTGGATGGCACGATCACCAACATTCCGGGTGATGATGATTCTGATCTGGAAGAGGATACGGTGACCTATACCGGTCAGGTATCCATGACGGTAACGGCTCCGGGTCTTGAAGATCCCATCATTGTGGATGTAGTCAATGCCACCGGCGCTGTGGTCATTGATGGTTTCGAACTGACACCCAATGAGAATGTCGTGTTGGGTGGTGCTGACGTTACGCTGCCCGAAGGCGACTACTGGATTGTCATTCGCGAAGTCGGTCAAACCCCCGACAAGCTGCCCTTCGAGGAGGGTTCCTACACCTATCGTATTTTGGTTCAAAACGAAGATGGCACCCAGTCTGTGGAGGAGCGGACCTCGGCCTGGAAGCCGCTAAGCTTCCATATCACGAGCCACGACACCATGGTGGAATCCAATCCTTCTACCACCACGAATCCGGATGGGTCCGAAACTTCCACCGGTATTAGTGTTGATCTGTCCGGAGTTGCTCAGGCTGAGAAGCAGAAGGTCTATGCGGAAGATGGCCAGCCTGTGCGCTTGGTGAAATATGAGGGTCCGGTTTCGGGCGATGGCACCAATCCCGATGGTCAGACTGTTATTACGATTGCCGGTAAGACCTATGTGAAGAGTGCGTCAGGTAAGTTTGTGAAGTGCACCGATGAGGGCCGCTATGTGGAGGTTACGGTCTACGACTCCAAGAAGCCTTCTATGGTCAATGCTGAACTTACCCTGAATCGCATTGAGCATAACAGTGCCATCTCTGTCACGCTGAACGCCGAAGGGGCTGATCCTAACGCACCGGGTGCGGTCACCATTGTTTCCATGACCGAGGTCAAAACCTCTGAGCCGGTGGTTGATGAAGAAGGCAACCCGGTTCTGGATGAAGAGGGCAACCCGACCTACGAAGAGCGCACCACCTATGTGGAGGGCGATCCGGTTGAGGGCTATGTAAACGTTCCGGTTGCCGCTAATGGGGAAGTGGAAGTTGCAACGCTACCGCGAGGTCACTATGGCCTCAAGGTCACCGGTTCGCCGTCGATGCCCTCTGAGCTGGGTGGCGGCTTAGGTTATAAGCTTCCCAGTGGTGTGGAGCACTTCTTTGTCGTGGGCTTAGGGGATCCCATTAGCTTCAGCTACACCCTGGAGCATGTCTGGGATGCAAGCCCCATCACCTTCACCATGACGGCCTACGGGGCAGATACCCCGGGCTATGTGGTGCTCTATAACGAGAATGGCGATCCTATTGATCCGGCTACGGGCAACCCTGTGGTGGCCGAAGAAGGTGAGACGGTAGACGCTTCCGCCTATAAGATTGCCGTTTCTAAGGATCAAAAGATTCAACTGGCGCTGCTGCCGAAGGGTGTGTATTCGGTAGCTATGATTGAAGCGCCGACGATGACTTATAGCTATCAAGTTAAAGAACCGGTTTTGGGACCCAATGGTCAGCCCACGGGTGAAGAGCAAGAAGTGACTCGCCAGGGCACCTGGCCCTTCATTGCACCCTCCGGTGCGGAGAAGTTTGAGGCGGATGGTCATGGCGGCGTTATCGACTTGGCTATGACCTGCACCTTAGGTGAGGCACCCTCCATCGAGTCGGGCAAGTCGAGTGTCCGTATGGATGCAGTGGCTCCCGGTGCCCCCGCCGGTACGAAGGCTCGCTATAGCCTCATGCTCGTAACCGGCGAAGAGGAGACTGAGACTCCTATCGTTCAAAGCGCTGACCTCGAGCTTAATCGTCCGGTCTTTGTCCAAAGCCTGAATCCGGGCACCTATCGCTTGCGCTTTATCGAGTCTCCACTTTTGGCTGACGGAACCACCTACTTGCTTCCCACTGAAGCCCTTGAGTTTAGCGTCCCTGAGGGTGGCACTGGTGTTGATTTGACCGCCACCTTAGAAGTGGGCAAAAACCCGAGCATTGTGACGGTGGCTACCCCTCAAGCTCCGAGTGGCGTGAGCTTTGCTGAGGGTGCGCAATACACCTTCGCTATCGAAGATGAGGCCGGAGATCCGGTTACCTTTAAGGTAAACAATCAAGGCCAGACGGGTACTTCCGCAACCCTGAGTGTGGTGAATGAGCTCATGGTAGGAAGCCTGGCTGCGGGCACCTATCGTTTAGTAATTCAGAATCAAAGCTGGAGTGGAGCTCCCTATCTGTGGGATACCACCTTCACCATCAATGGCACAGGCGCCGGCGTTGAGGTAGTACCTCAAGTTAAAACCACGGCCCAGTCCCGTTCTGTTATGGCCCAAGCCTTGGCATCGGTAATGGCCGAGGCTCTGTCGGCTACTGCGGGTTCCTTGGATGATGCAGGCATTGCGCTGCCAGAAGCTACTTCTGTGACTACCACAGAAACTGCCGCCACCCAACGCTTCGGCCTGGGTAATGGGCCAGTCTTAGCTTCGGCCGAAGGCATTGCCGAAGTCGAGCCCACCCCTGCAGTGTTTACCACCACAGGTTCTTCCGCGGTGGCCACTACGGGTGCAACGGCCCCGTCAGCCTTTGCTGAGGAAGAGGAAGTGGCCAATGGCGAATTCTTTAGCGATGCCTATCAAGTAGCTATCGAGCGTTCACTTGAAATGAGTGCTCAGACGCTTCCGGAAGAAGCAGACACCACCGCTAATCAGCCGGCAACGGTTTCGGTGAAGACGCAAACTAGTGCTTCCGGTGATGAGATCTCCATCATTGAATCCCAAGGGGAGGGCGCCTTCTACGCCGCAGGTGTAGCAGGTAAGGCTCCTTCAGCGGGTGATGTGGATACCAATGATCTGGACAAGCTGGCAACTCAGATTAAGCCCCAGGCCTACTTGCTGGCTTCGACGTCCACCATTAGTGGTAACTATTCTCAAGATCCCACGCTTGCGACTACTTGGATTGATATCTCTGATCTACTGGAAATCGAAGTAGTGCAAACGCCTACCTCTGCTCAAAGCGAAGAGGGCGTGGCAGCTGCGGGTTATTACGCTCCAAGCGCTATTCAGGATCCGGGTCGCTCTTCCATTGCGGCCACGGCAACGCCTACTACTACCACCTACACGGCGGTCGCTGCTGAAGGCAATAGCAATCATTCGGTTAGCTATCGCGATAGCTCCCAACCCTGGGTGCTCAAGATCAAGGTGAAGCAAGATCTGGGCAAGTGGTATGGACGTAGTATCGATAACCGTGCCTGGGACAATGCGGATCCCGATGTGGTACGCAACTATGGCACCTATGCCCAGTACTACGATGCTATTCGTAAGGCTTTGTCAGGTACGGGCGGCTATCAGATCAAAGTTAATATTCCGTCCCATGTCTTTGGTAACAATGAGAGTGAAACCTGGTATGACCGCCTGATGACCCGGCCTTGGGATCGCACGGCCGCAGAAGGCGCCAAGGTTGGCCAAAACAAGAACGCTGGCGAAGAGCCGTCCCTCTCCAGTGCCTACTATCAGATCTATGACATCGACCACTACGAGGGTCTGAGCAAGGACCGCACCCGTCACATCCAGCCCTTCGGCATGGATTACAAGTACACGCTCCAGCGCTACTATCGCACGCGTACCGGCGAAACCCAGTTGGCGGGTTCGCCAAACATGCCTGCGGTCAATGGCTGGACGATTCAAAACAATACAGTTCGTACTACGACGGTAGAGGACACCGACACGGTGGCTGATCCGATGGGCCAGGCTGCGCAAAACGGAAGCTTCTGGCGCCAAGCCTACAAGAATCAAGGGGCCACGGGTCCGGTACTCTATGCTCAAACTGGCACGAGCGCGGTGATGCGCAAGCCTGTAGTACGCGTTTGGAATACCGTGAGCTTGCCCGATGTACTGGGTGGCGATCAAGAGAGCGGTACGGTTACCGATGGCGTTGGTTCTACCTCGGCCAACTACTACATGGAAGCGGAAACGGATACCCGTCAGCTCAATGTCCATGTGGAGAACCGTTTCTGGTGGGATGCGTTTGCGCGCAACTACAACGACAATAACTACGCCCAGTACAACATGAACGAAAACCGCTGGGCCACCTACTCCAAGCTCGGTGGACAGATGGGTGATTTGGTCTTACCGGTAGTAACGGTGGTCTTGCCCTATGGCATTACGCCGGTTCATCGTGAGACCCGCAAGCCCTATGGTCAGTGGAAAGGCCAGACCCAAGAATTCCTCTATGAGGACTGGGATATTGCCCAATCCACCAATGCTGCCTGGGGTAGTGCTGGGGAAGTCAACCAGAACGAGTCCATGGAATGGCTCAAGGCTAACTTCCAGGCTACGGTTACCTACGAACAGGTAGAGGCTGATCCGTCGGCCTATCCGGCAAGCCAGATCAATACTGATAACTATCGTTTCGTGGTGCGCTTCTTGCCCAAGGGTAACGACCTGGGCTATGACGCCGCCACCGAGCAGCGCATTGCTTCTCATCAGATGGATACCTTTAAGTTCTCCATCGCGATGACCAACGAGCCGGAATGGTATGAGCTGCCTGATCGCAAGGAAGCTGCTCGCACCACCGAATCGGTGCGCACCTATGTCACCAGCGCCATGACCGGCTATAAAGCTCTCACCGATAACGAGATTTCTCACCCGAGCTGTGGTGCTGACCCTTACACGGTGGGTGCCCCGGCACGCTATCGCGGTGCCGGCGACTGGCGTCAGCGCGACGTTCGTCTGGATGCGGTTAGTGCTGCTTACATGACGGTTTGTGGTGATAACGGCAATTGGTCAAACGTCGTGTGGCGTACCACCAACTACCTGGGTACCGCAACCCACACCGATGCCCATGGGGCCACGGCCTACCGCTATGAGTGGGAATACGACAATGTCTTCCCGAGTTCCTATGTGAATTGGTGTAGCAACCAAAACACCCATTCCTCTCACGACAGTCACGTCTTTGAGCGGGTATTCCGGTTGCCTTACAACTACTACAATGCCGGTCTGCTCACCAATGACGGTGTGCAGTACAACCATCTCACGGGTTACTTTGGCACTTATAGCGAGTCCACCGGCGCCATGCGCTATGGCGGCAATCGCATTGGGCTTACGGGTCCGGCCGACAATCAGGGTTTGAATATCTCTGAGTACACGTTCCGTACCCAGTATGCTCTGTCGTCCACCACTACCCAAAACCTGAACAATAATGCAGTGGATGAGACCGGTGCACTCACCACCGACAGCACGAACTCTCAGGCCACCAAGGCTGAGAAGTTTGCGGTTCGTGGGGGCGCGGCTCCGGCCGTTCATGAGGACAAGGGTGTCTTTACAGCCAACAAGATTCGGTTGAAGACGCCGACCTTAGGTTCTGACTTCAAGGTACAAAACACCCCTGATACGAAGCCTACCGATGCGACCTTGGATCAAGGTACGCTGGCTTCTGCTACTACGGCGCTTCCGCTGCCGGGCGCAGCCAATGGGGCATTGCTCAGCAATGACGACAGCGATGCTACCTCGGGTGCCTTTGAATATGATGATGAGGTTTGGTTCTCAGCGACGCTGCGCAACTCCATCATTGGCAATAAGAATGCTTCCGCTCAGCAGGGCAAAGAGGGTGCTCTGCAGCACTCGAAGCTCGTGTTCTCTATCTATCTGCCTGAGCAGGTTACGTTCTACGATCGCGAGAAGCTGATGAACTTGGGCGAGGTGGTAAACCCTGCCGACTTCGAGCGTCTGTTCTGCGATTACGAAGGGGACGACTATCCCTTCTATGTGGAATATGCCTATAAGGATCGTCATACCGACACCGGTACCGTGCGCGATCCGCTCACCAATGAGGCAATCTATCCCAAGCGGGATACGCAAACCAAGAAGTACCAGCGCTTAACGCCCAAACAGCTCATTGAGCAAGGCTGGACGGTGCGCGTGCGTATTCAGCCAGACTACAACAAGGATGCCTATGGCGCCTCGGGAGCTCTTACCAAGGATGCGGAATACGGCAAGCCCGATGTGGATGATCTGACCGACACCGTCGATGCCGCCGATGTGAAGGATCGCATCCATGGCGGCGAGACCGTGGTCTTTGAGATCACGCCTCCCGATGATGCTTCCGATGCTGAGTTCTTGAAGCATCCCACGCTGCTTTCGGCCTTCTGGGACAACGTCCGGGCTGATGGCTATGTGGGTGCAGGTGACGCGGTTACCGTGAAGGTACGCACCCGTATCGATAACGTGGGTAGCGAAGAAGAGGCTCTTGAGGGTCTAACCAATGCTGATGGTAAAGCCTTGAGCTTCAAAGAGCAGATGAATGCGGTTCGTACCTGGTCTACTCAGGCCTCCAAGGCTTACTTCACCATGGAGGATCGCGACGTTGCGTGGCTGCCCGAGGGGAGCGGCTGGTCCCATCGTTTTGAGAAAACCACCACCGCAACGGTGTCCAAAGACGATGCCATCTATAAGGCAAAAACTGCTAACGGCCAGATTGTCTATGGCTCTGACGGATTCCCTGAGTTTGAGCCGGTTTGCGATCCGACGGGTGCCGATGAGCAGGAAGTCACCTTTGAAGCGGGCGTGCTGTACTTAAAGCCCGTGAAGGATTCCGACTCCGAGAATTCCTATGGCGTCAGTGGCTTCAATAATCAGTCTCCCGAGTACTTCCAGTGGGTCGATGAAGCATCGTTGGTCTATGACGCTGAAGAGCACTTAGATCCCGATACCCAAGACGTGGTCGCTGAGACCGACTGGGACAAGGACAAGGTTTACGAAAGCGGCGACCGCATTGTGCGTCCGAATGGCGATCGTGTCATCGTGCCCGAACGCCATATGAGCTCCACCAGCGGTTACTTCACCATTCGCAAGCCCTCCGCATCGGTGCGTGCCGATACCGGTGTGGTTCGCGTGCCGACCAACGAAGTGAGCTCGACCGACTCTACCCAGGCCGGTAATAACAACCTCTATGTCACCCAGGCCATCAATACCGGTGCTGCCGTCAACAGCTTCATTGTGGATTGGCAGGTACCGCTCTGGGCTATGGGTACGCAAACTACCCAGAACGCGCCTATCAATAGCGCTACGGTTCCCACGGGTAAAGTTATGCCCTCCATCGACTCGGTGCGCACTGGTGTCTGGGAGATGCCGGGTACCTCTAAGTACCTGCTGACCAATCCCGTTACCGGGGGAGACCCCTATGAAGCTCCCGAAGGTACGCATTACTTCGACCAAGACGGTAACGAAGTAGGCGCTTGGCGTGTGGATGTGGCCCGCAGCTGGACGGTAGGGGGCGAAGCACGCTTCCCCTACTTCACCAACGAGGACAATGAATATGCGGGTGTTGATGGTCCGATCAAGTATGACGACTTCCAGGCAGCCCAAGCCGAAGATCGCCTGAAGTATGCGGTCCGGGCAAACACGGTGCGTGTCGATGCGGAAGGTCCGGAAGCAGAAGCCGCACGGGCCATTGAAGAGAAGCTTTGGATCTTGGTCTATGTCCGTCGTGCCTCTACGGATATGGATAAGGCTATCAACGGCTACAACGAACAAAATGGTGCCACTGAGAGCTTCTATGAGAACTTTGCCGTGCCGGGCACCGATGCTGATCGCGATTACTTCTATGGCGAAGATGATGTCAATGGTGCTGGCGCAAGCACGGACTTCAACACGGCCGGCGAAGGTGATGGCTATGGCTGGGAGCTCGTGGGCTATGCCCGGGTTTCCGACAAGGCCAACCGCACCATCACTGAAATTGCACGGACGGGCACCCAGATTCGTCAGGTGCGCTGGGTCATTAAGGCCTGTGACACCGACGCCTCCGGTCGTCCTGTCTTAGATGACGACACCTTGTCTCATGAGGTTCCCGTGCCCCATGGTTTCCGCTTGGCGGTTGACGCTGATCCGGATACCATCGAGCGCGAAATGCCTGATGAGGTAGATGCTGCTCGCAACAATACGGGCTGGCAGAAGCGTAAGTATTACGAGGATCAGGTAGAGCTGGATGGCACGGTAAGTGCTAAGGCTGACGATCCGGTCCAGAAGTACGTGAGCCGCAACCTTGGTAATATCAACTACCTTGATATGTCGAAGGTTTATAAGATCGGCCCCAACAAGCTCTATTACTACGGCGAAGTGCTGACCACCGAGGCGGGCACTACGGTAGATCGCACCCTAAGTGATGCCGAAATGGAAGCGGCCCTTCGTGGTGTTGCTCCTAATCCGGCCGTGGGTGGCGAAGACTGCTGGAGCCGTACGATGCAAGGCGACCTCATTGTGCGTGACTACCAAGTGCAATGGGTAACCGGTTCTTCCTTGCCGGTAGGCATTGTGAATAACGCTGCGGGCGTCCATGGCTCCGCCTTTATTACGGAACTGCCAAAGGTTCATGGCACGCAAACCCAGGCAGCCCTTTATGGCACCCGCGGTATTGAAGACCCGACCGTGGCTCAAACCGGTCAAGAGATCACGCTTTTGGCTGACGAGGATGCCCCAGCTGAGGCTACGGAAGCGGCGGCTGCTGCCCTGGAAGAGGGAGGCGCTCGCGTCAACCTGAAGACGGTGGCGGCAGATACCGGCTTAGGTGATGTCACGGTGGATACCGATGAAGACATTGTCCAGTCTGACTCGGTCCATGTGAACCACTTCGCCTCCGTGGTACCGCGCTACGACGATACGAAGTACGCTCAATATGAGCGGAGTCGTGCCGGCTTCTTCCGCTCTGACGAGAAGCCCACCATCAAGATTGACGTGAAGCAGTGGTACTTCACTGGTACGGCTTCTGGCGGCTATAGCTGGTTGGATAACAACATTAACCTGGATCCCCAGGACTCGTTGTTCATGCGCTACCAGATCACGTTCTATAACCTCTCCGAAGGCCAGCTGCGTCTGTTGGGTTGGGATACGAGCGAAGGCGGCGACGGCTATAGCGTTGACAGCTGCACCAATCCGTCGATTTCCGCTCAGCTTCCCCGTATTCAGAACTTCGGTCCGACTTCAGGCAGCATGCTCAATGACCTGCCGGATCTCACGCCGAAACAACAGCTGCGTATTGAGCAGGCTCAAAAGGTCCATGACATTGGTCAGCGGATTCAAAATCTGGGCACCTCAACGTCCGAAGATGATTCCACGTTCCATGCCCAGGTCGAGGCCTTAGCCAACGAGCTTGAGGTGCTCTGCGGTAAAGAATTTGACGATGATTGGTATCCGGCCAAAGAGCCCACCATTCTCCATGGCGACGATGTGTCTTCCACCTCTACTGCTGAAGTGTCGGCAGCTATTAAGGCGCTGCAGCAGCAGGTGAAGGTACTGCGTGGCTATCAAGAAGTACGCCAAAACGAAGATGGCTCCATTACGCCTGAGGGCTACTATCCCGAGCTCGTGGACAGCCGCACCGTCTTGGGCGCAGGCCGCAACATCTATGCTCAGGGCAATGCTCTTGAGCGTCGTGTGACCAAGGAGCGTCCGTTCAGCCGCGTCTTCTCCTATGTACCCTATACCGACTTGACGGCAACGGCTACGGCTGATGGCCAGCTGGACTGGTCGGGAACCCGTAAGCAGAATGACGGCTTTGACTACACCGACTCCGTAAGCTCCGACAACTCGCAATATCTGGCGCGCCCGGTAAAGGCCGGCGATGCGTTGAGCCCCTTGAGCGTTGATTATCATCGTGCGCCTACTTCAAATACGGCGGGCGACGCCACGCACATGAATACCCAGATTCCGCTGTGGACCTATCGGGTGGTTTCGTTCAAGAGCTATGAGCGCGACGATTCCAACTTCCTCTGGGAGAAGGATCCGAACAATGACGCCAATTGGCTGTTTGTGGGCAAGATGAACGAGCAGGGTGAAGTGGTTCTGAAAGAGAACATGGATCCCGACACCGAGACATTCCCCACCAAGCCTAACGGCACGCCGCAGACGGTTACGAGTTTGACCGACAGCACCCCGGTGGGTATTGGCGAAGAGACGGCCGCCCTGCGCCCGGATGTGGATCCGGCTAAGGACATGACCCGTCTGGGCAATGGCGTGTTGGTCAACGGTGGCTCCACGCTGTCCTCTCGCGATGAGTTTGCTGACTACTACGAAGCCATTGGTCAAGATCCCACCTCAAACGGTACGGGTGGTGAAGGTCGTCGCTCCATTACGTGGAACTTCACGGGTGACGGCGGCAACCGTGGTACGCTCAACCAGGGCGAAGCTATCATCATTGACTTCATGATGCAGTTCGACCCGACCCGTTCAGCCTCTACAGACACGGGCAATGCGTTGCTCATGACTGCCTATGGC
>CAJUNI010000020.1:8431-30155 GCA_910587945.1 uncultured Parvibacter sp. | reverse complement strand
CTTTGGATCCCGTTTTGATGCATGACAATATTGGCATGGTAGAAGGCTTTGCTACGGGCGCCTCTGCTGTAGCCCTTTTTGCTCGTGTTGGTGGCGGCATTTACACCAAGGCTGCTGACGTAGGAGCTGACTTGGTAGGCAAGGTTGAAGCTGGTATCCCTGAGGACGACCCGCGCAACCCGGCTACCATTGCTGACAACGTGGGCGACAATGTAGGCGACGTTGCGGGCATGGGTGCCGACCTCTTCGAGTCCTATACGGGCGCAATTTTGGCTCCCACCATTTTGGCTGCAACTTTTGGTGCTCTTGGTGGCTACTTCAGCACGGGAGATTTCATCTGGGCGCTCATTACGCCCGTAGTCATCGCAGCTTGCGGCATCATTACCTCAATCATTGGTTTGTTCGCGGTGCGCACTAAGGAAGGCGCTGATCTTCATAAGGCTTTGAACCGCGGCACCTATGTGGCTGCTCTTATCGAGATCATTGTTATCTTCTGTCTCTTTGCACTCTGGAATTCCCAGACGGTTGAGGCACAGCCCCTCTGGCTCTTCGGCTCGGTAATTTGTGGCCTCATTGCTGGTCTTGCTATTGGCAAGATTACCGAGTATTTCTGCTCTGATCATTACAAGCCGGTTCACAAAATTGCTGAAGCCGCTGAGACTGGTGCCGCTACGGTCGTTATCGAGGGTCTTGGTACCGGCATGCTTTCCACCATCGCTCCCATCGTTTTGGTGGCTTTGGCTATCATTGGCGCCTTTACCTTCGGCAATATGGCGTTCCCTATGGCAGCAGAGGCTGGCGTATTTAACGGCATTCTTGTGGGTCTGTTCGGTGTCGGCCTGGCTGCTACCGGCATGCTTTCTAACACCGCTATTACTGTTGGTGTTGACGCCTATGGCCCGGTAGCTGACAACGCTGGCGGTATTGCTGAAATGGCAGGCTTGCCTGAGGAAGTACGTGATCGTACGGACTCCTTAGATGCTGTGGGTAACACCACCGCTGCAATTGCTAAGGGCTTTGCTATTTCTTCTGCGGGCTTGGCTGCAATTTCATTGTTTGTTTCATTCCAGGCGACCATGCATCATGCCATTCCGAACTTCGAGCTGACGCTGACTGACCCCTTCATTGTGGCTGGTATCTTCTTGGGTGCCATGATGCCGTTTATGTTTGCTGCCCTTACCATGGGTGCGGTATCCCGTGCGGCTCATGCCATGGTTGAAGAAGTACGTCGTCAGTTCCGTGAAATCAAGGGCATCATGGAATATGAGGCAGAGCCGGAATATGACAAGTGTGTTGCCATCTCTACCTCTTCCGCTTTGAAGGAAATGATGACCCCTGGCATCTTGGCTATCGTAGTTCCCGTACTCATCGGCTGCATCGATCCGGCCATGTTGGGCGGCTTCCTGGCTGGTGCGGTAGCAACCGGTATGCTGCTGGCAATCTTTATGTCTAACGCCGGTGGTGCTTGGGATAATGCCAAGAAGTATATCGAGCAAGGTCATTTTGGCGGCAAAGGTTCTGAGGCCCATAAGGCTGCCGTTGTCGGCGACACCGTAGGTGACCCCTTCAAGGACACCTCTGGTCCGTCCATGAACATCCTCATTAACTTGATGACCATCGTGTCGTTGACGTTCTCGCCGCTCTTCATTGCCATTCAGACGATGCTGTAAAAAACCATCTTTGAACTGGTAATTTAATCCCTGTCACGGCTTTACGTGACAGGGATTATTTATAGTTTCAAAGAGAAATCATGGTCTTGCGTGATAGTCATATCTCAGAAATTATCCAAAAATAGCCTCATTCGATAGAGCTTCGCTTGGGCTGAGGCTTGCCAATGGTTCTGTGGCTTGTAATACAGACGGCCACACGTATTGAAGGAGATTCATAATGAGAATTCTGGGTATGGGTGTTCCCGAGCTTGCTGTCATTTTGGTCATCGTACTTTTGATCTTCGGGCCCAAGAATCTCCCAAAACTCGGCAGCGCTTTGGGTAAATCAGTCCGTAGCCTCCGTGATGGTCTCGGCTCTAATTCAAAGACGGTGGAAGAAGCCGACGGCGAAGATATGGAGGTAGTGGAGGAAGCTGAAGTTACCTCGGTAACGCCCAAGCTTGAGACAGCAGAGGAAACTCCGAAGAAGCGCAAAGTAGTGGTAAAGAAATCTGCTAGCACTGAGACTGTTGAAGCCTAAGAGCACAACGGAATACTTTCTTTAGATTTTGAAAAGATCCCCATCGCTGGGGATCTTTTATTTGTGAAGCCGTCCTTAACCGCTGCTCAATCCCTGATGGCCTGCTCCCTGAAAGAGGGAGGACTTCCGATAGAATAATATCTCGATAACCTATGGAACCAACAGAATTGCAAGGGGAGAGGAGATGAAGGACCCTATGGCTAAAGCTTTCGACAATGCCACCCGTGCTCGCCTTGCCATTGTCGGCTTTGCTGGTACCCTCATGGGATTTTTTAATCTTCTCTGGGTAGGAACCAATAATGCCTTTGATGGTACCTTGTTCTCTGTCATGCCCTTTGTTTCCCTAGGGATTCTTGTAGCCTTGGTGGCAGGGTTTGCGCTTATCAAGATGTTTCCAGGCCTGAGAAGCTCCTTGAGAAAGCCTCAGGTGGCCACCCTTAGCGCCCTAGGCTATGTGGTGGCGCTTATAGCTATGGATCTTCTTTCCTCAATGGCGGAATCGGCCGAAATCCTCGCGCTCATTGCTCCCTGTTTAGTAGCAGGTATTGCTAACGCATTTTTGTTGTGCTCCTGGATGCTCTGTCTCTCATCAATGAGTGGAGATTTAGCCATTGCTGAAATTTGTATTGGGTCGGCCCTGGGTGCTGCTGCCTCTCTCGCAATCGAGGCGCTGGGGGGTTCTTGGGCTACCTTTGTGATTTTGCCCGTCTGTTCTCTTCTGGGAACCCTCTGTCTTTTTAAACTGACGCCCCAGGGGAAAACCGATGAATCCACAACCGCTGGTGATCAGAGCCCTGAATCGAGATTATCCCAAAGGGAAGTGGCAGGTATGCCCCAAGTCTCCCTTGCTCAGGCTAAGAAAGGGGCGTCGTACGCAGCGACAGGAGCTTCTACTCCTGGGGATTTAAGCGAGCAAGAATCCCGACAGCTGTCGAGCCGGGTAATTGGAGGAACCGTCCTAATCGGCATTGCCTGCGGTCTCCTAGCCGGTCCTCCTTTTGTTGCCAATTTCTACGACCGTCTGTCGTTTCAGGCTATGGTCTACATCATTTTCATTTGCTGGGCCGTAGGGGTGTTTCGATTCTATGGACATTCTCGTACCCAACAAGCAAGCTCGCGGATTGAAGAGACCTCCGCTCAAAACCTTGGTGACTTCTTGAATGGTGCCTATCGCTTAGCAATCTATCTTCTCGTTGCCGGATGTCTAGTTGCGCCACTGCTCTTTGAACTTCTGATTACGCCCTCTTCGGTAGCCATGGCAGGCTCTCTTGGCCTCTTTACCGTTTTCTATTGCATTGCCCTTGCTATGGGAAAGATTGCGGGACATCTGGAAGAACTTGCCCTGGCCTCTATCATGACTGCATTATTCGCAGGAATGCTCACCGGGCTCATAGGATCCTCTTTGATCCAAGCCGCTTTTGAGAGCTTTATTGCCTTTTGCATGATTACCGCCCTTGGGGGCGCTCTGGGGCTCTATAGCTATTTCTATCTATTCACCTCTGATGAGGTAACGCTTTTGGTAACCGAAGCACAAAATGCGCAATCCTTCGATGATTTGTGCCAGCTCATGGCTTCCCGTTTTAATCTCTCTGCCCGAGAATCCGAGATTCTTCCCTTGGCTTTGCGAGGTAGGACCAATGAACGTATGGCCCAGGAACTCTACATCTCAAAAAATACCGTTGAGACACACTTACGTCGAATCTATGGGAAATGCGGTGTCAAAGGCAAACAAGGGCTTATTGATTTAAGCGAGTCGTTGAGCGCCGATAGGAATGGGGTTTAGGTCGTGGACGTTTCTATTTTTACCGATGGTTCTTCGCGCGGCAATCCGGGCCCCGGAGGCTATGGTTGCGTTTTACGTTGTCAATTGAGTACGGGTGAAGTTAAAGAGCTGGAGCTTTCCCAGGGCTATCAAGTGACCACTAACAACCGCATGGAACTTTTAGGGGTCATTGTGGCGTTGGAGGCTCTTAAACGTCCTTGTAGAGTCACGCTGTACTCGGACTCTCAATATGTGGTCAATGCTTTTAATCAGCATTGGATCGAAGGTTGGAAAAAGCGCGGCTGGAAAAACGCAAAGAAGGAACCGGTTAAAAACATCGACCTGTGGAAGCGGCTCTTAACCGCCATGGAGCCTCACGAAGTAACGTTTGTTTGGGTCAAAGGCCATGCAGGTCACCCTGAAAATGAACGGTGTGATGAACTGGCTACTACCGCAGCGGATAGCAGTCAACTTGCCATTGATGAAGGCTTCAAACTTGAGGATTGCGATAGCTAGAAGTCTTCAAACCAAAACCCGTTACCTGTTCTTGTTTTACTCCCGTGGTGGAAGATCTGAGCAGAAGTCCCGAACCATAATGGTCTTTTGGGAGCGAGGGAAAAGGTAGTCGTAAAGCGCCATGAAGTAGCTATCCGTCATGGAGGCGATGTAGTCTACCACCACCATATCTGCCCCTTCCTCTAAATAGCTGTTCAGATCAAAGCTATGGGAAAGACGATTCATACTTTCAATGTGATGAAGGTAGAAAGGGGAGTCCTCATTGGCGGATTGAACGTCTGAGCGCAAAAGTTCATACATGTCATTGAACATTTCTTCAACGACATTCTGAGCTCCCTCAACCATGCCTTCTTTGAGATAAATCTCATCGTAGTTTTGACGCTTGGCTGTTTTGAGATCAAGAAACGCTTCTTCGGAAAGAGAAATAGTGTCCTTACCGTAGCTATGATTAACAATATCAATGGTGAGGTTATTGATAATACGAGCGTTATCGGCACCAATATAGGTGCTCTCAAACGTATCGAGGGAGTCAAGCACACCAATAGCTAAGGCGTCCTGGCGATCCTTACCCAAATAGGCAATCATGTCGCTCACGCGCACAACACAGCCCTCTAAGGTGGAAGGACGCAAGTGAGCAATAGTGGACTCATCTTTATGACATTGGGCTACGAGCTCATCAAAGGTTTCAAAATCTTGGGTGGAGCCAAGGCGAAGGACTTGCTGCTCAAACTCTCCGTTATGACAAAGCACCCCATCGAGAGTTTGAAGGGAGATGTTACGCGGATAGAGCCTATCGAGAACGCGAACCGAGTGAACATTGTGATTGAAGTAGTTTCCGGTCTCGCGATGATAAATATCATTTAAGAAGCGCTCACCAGCATGACCGAAGGGTGTGTGTCCCACATCATGACCCAGGGCAATAGCCTCAATAAGGCTTTCATTGAGACCGAGCAGAGAGCCAATGCCACGGGCCACACGACTGACCAGCTGTACATGGAGCCCTCGGCGAGATATCTCATCATTGTGCATAAAGGAAAAGACTTGGGTTTTGTCGGCATAGCGGTTATAGGCAGGAAGGTTGATGATTTTCTCAATGTCGCGAACGAAAGCCGGGCGCGCAAGGGTAGCCTCATCATGGGCTTTGTTGGAGCGGCGCACAATGGCGCGCTCATCAAAGGCTAAGGGGTTTTTTCTGCCCTGGGCACGATCTTCATAGATTGCCGCTTCGATAGCAGGATCTAGGGTTAAGTAGGGAGGTTCTGTTGTACCCATGGCAGGCTCCTTTCGCCATGAAAACCGTTAGAGAGGCGCTGCTGAGTTCGATTGAGGAATGGGTATAATGGCAACGCGTTGGTTCAATTTCGAACCTAGTCTATCGGAAATAGCTGTTATGGACTCGCTTGACTCTTAAGACTCCACGGGCTTCCCACGGAGTGAAAGGAAGCCATGTCACCCTTTGCTCTCTTTGCGCTTCTCCTTATCCTGTGTGCCTTACTCGGGGCGCTCTTTGTAATAAATGGCCATCTTTCAGGCATTGGTGAAGGCAACCGTGCCTTGCGGTTTCCTCACGGAAAACTCACGCGTATCGTCGTGCTTGACACCGTTGACCAGAGCACATTCTGGGAACGCATCCGTCGCCTCGCTCTTCCGGTAGTGCTCATCACATTTGGCCTCTTACTTCTGTGCGCGCTGTCCGTTCTGTCTCTTGGAGGGTTGTTTGCTACTACCTTTGACTGTATTGCTGTGGTAGCAATCTTGAGTGCTTTGGCCTACGGCTCAGTAGGAACCTGGCGAGCCATTGGATGTGCTCTTGCGGGATATATCGTGGTGGGCACCATAGCCTGTTTAATTGCTTGGAATTTGCGTGGGACCATTCCCTGGATCGACACCGCGTTTGCCAACGCCGTCACTATGGTGTTTGGGAGCTTTGGAGCACTTTGCGCTATGGCACTTCTATCACCTTTGGTCCGGGTGGCACGAGAGTTTCAAGACGGTACGGTTAACGTTATTCGCGTAGCTCAAGGGTCATTTACCTATCGCATTCTTATACGCTTTGAGGATCCAGAGTGGGTTCCTGACAAGGATGCCATTGCGCGGGCTGAAGCACTTGAGGATGTTCGATCCCTAATGGAAAAGAGAGATCATCATGAATAGTCAGCATCAGAGATATTTCCGGTGGCTTTGTGCCCTCTGCGTGGTTATGCTTTTGTTCACCTGCGCGGTGCTGATAGTAGGCTATAAAGATCTTTCGATGGGTCGGGGTGCTACCATGGCACTCTTAGTGATTTTAAGCATTGTATTTGGTGTTCTTGGATGGAAGAAGAAAGCACAATAGGTTATGGCGGGCGGCATTTCTGACGAAGATATTCAGCGGGTGCGAGAGGCTACGGATTTAGTAGCGTTAGTAGGCGAGCGCGTGCCAGTAAAGCCGAAAGGCCGAGACGCTTGGTGCTGCTGCCCGCTCCATCATGAAAAAACACCCTCGTTCAAAATTGATCCCGGGCGACAAACCTGGCATTGCTTTGGCTGTGGGGAAGGGGGAGACGCGTTCTCCTTTCTCATGAAGCTCGATGGAGTGTCATTTCCTGAATCCGTGCGGATTTTAGCGGATCGTGCCCATATTACGATCACCGAGCAAAACGGTAAGCCCTCCACCCCTCGGGAGAAGAAAAGCCGTCTTAAGAAGGTTTGTGAAGCTACCGCAGATTTTTATCATCAGCAGCTTATGCGCTTGCGCAGCCCTGAGGCCGATGACGCCCGCGCTTACCTTCAAAAGCGAAGCTTAGGAGGCGTTGTTCCTAAAACCTGGTGCCTTGGCTTTGCTCCGGGTCATGGTTCTCTAGTGACGCATCTCGGGAAATGTGGATTCACCCCTGATGAAATGGTAGAGGCCAACGTTGCTGTTCGCCGAGATCGGGCGGGACTGAGGGATCGCTTCTTCAATCGTATTATGTTTCCCATTTTTGATGAAGCCGGGGAATGCATTGCTTTTGGGGGGCGGGTCATTGGATCAGGAGAGCCCAAATACCTCAATTCTCAAGAGACCCCCATCTTTCACAAGTCATCAGTGCTTTATGGGCTAAATAAGGCCAAAGAGGCCATGACCGCTTCGGGAGATGCGATTGTGGTGGAGGGCTACACCGATGTTATTGCGCTTCATGAAGCGGGAATTACTAACGTGGTAGCAACCTTAGGTACCGCCTTGACGCTCCGTCATATCCGTCTCCTGAGTCGCTACGCTTCAAAGCGCATAATCTATCTCTTTGACGGTGATGCTGCTGGGCAACGAGCCGCTGATCGAGCTCTGGAGTTCATTGACTATTCAATGACGCCGGAAGCCGGCGCATCGCGCGTTGAGCTTTACGCGGTAACGCTCCCTAACAATCTTGATCCTGCTGATTATGTGACGTCAGAGGGAGCCCCGTCATTGCAGGAGTTGGTGGCTCATGCGCAGCCGTTACTGTCCTATGGAATCGAGCGGCGACTAGAACAGTTCGACCTCAGTACCGCCGAAGGAAGAACTCGCGCGTTGCCGACAGCGCTTCAAGTATTAGCCCCCATTAAAGACTCTCTCCTCGCAAAAGACTATGCTATTCAATTGGCCTCACGAACCCGTACGCGCGAGGAAGATGTTCTTGCGATGCTCGCAGAATTAAAGCCATCAGGGGCGCAAGTGAGCCATCGCGAAGAGACAACAGAGGCGGAGGTAGAATCTCAAGCACCCCAGAAGCCCCACAGCACGCGAACTCCTATGCCCTTAAGCGCTGCGGAGAAAAGCCGACGGAAGCTCGAACGAGAGCTTTTGTGTCTCTTTGCCCAAAATCCCCAACTTGCTCTCGGCTATGCCCATGTGTTGACCCAAACTCAATGGCATCGTCCTTCCCATGAGAAACTCGCAAACGAGTTGCTTGACCTGCTCATTGAGCAACCAGATATAGCTCCTAGCGTTCTTTTATCAACCTTGGTGACGCGGATGCCAGAAACCGCTAATGCACTTTCCGTTACCATTGCAGAAACGAAAACTCAGGCTTCCTCTATGGCAGCCTATATGGCCGAAGAGCTTCTCTTGGGGGATCTTGAGGATCAAATTGCGCTCTTGAAGAATCAACTCAAAACTGACCAAACATTGAGTGCAGCGGATCACGATGCCTTATTCCAAAGTATTGTGGGTCTACAAAAAGATTTAGCCCAACGGCGTAGTGCCCAAAACTTGCTGTAATGCCCTCCGTGCTGAGTTAGGTTCAGGTTTTCCGATATAAGCCAATCAAACCGCCTTTGCTTCTTTCGCGAAGGCCATAGACAGAGAGCTATCGTAAAATCACAATGAACCCTAAGAAATTGCGGTACGGCATTTGCCGTCCTAAGTCTAAAGATGCAGAAAGGCTTTCAATGCTCAAGATTTATCAATCTCCTGATCCCGTTTTGGCTACGGTGTGCGAACCCTGCGATCCTTCCGATAAGTCGCTCCAAAAGTTGGCGAAGCAGATGGCTCATGCGATGTACAAAAGTAATGGCTGCGGCATCGCTGCTCCTCAGGTAGGTATCACAAAGCGCATTATTGTGATTGACGTGGATTATGATGACGAGACCGAGAAAGATCCCATCGTCTTGCTTAATCCTGAAATTCTCGAATTGCGCGGAGAGCCGGTTGTGGCCGGCGAGGGATGTCTATCCTGTCCTGGAGTCACGGTTCCCATTGAACGCCAACCTTGGGCGCGGGTGCGCTACCAAGATCTTGATGGCGAACTCTGGGAAATCGAAGGCGATGGTTTGCTTGGGCGTTGTCTCCAGCACGAAATTGACCATCTTGAAGGACGCACGCTGTTTGAGAGCTGCTCACCGGAGGTTCGCTTAAAGGCTTTGGCTGCTTACGAGCAAGCCCGGGCGGAGGGCGCCCGTCCAGGAGACACCTCCATCGAGGTTGAATAATGCGCGTCGTATTCATGGGCACTCCCCAGTTTTCTGCTGAGGTATTAACCCAGCTTCTTGCGTCGGATCATGACGTGGTGGCGGTCTATACCCAGCCAGACACCATTAGAGGGCGAGGTAAAAAACTCACAGCTTCCCCTGTAAAACAGCTTGCTCAACTTCATGAAATCCCGGTCTTTGAACCAAAATCACTTCGGGATGAAGGAGTACAAAAAGAACTGACTGCACTCCAGTCGGACGTCATTGCTGTTGCCGCCTATGGCAAAATCCTGCCCCGGGCCGTACTTGACATCCCTATCCATGGCTGTCTTAACGTCCATGGCTCCCTACTGCCTCGTTGGCGGGGTGCGGCTCCCGTAGAGCGTGCTCTTCTGGCGGGTGATGAGGTTCTTGGTGTCTGCATTATGCAGATGGAAGAAGGCCTTGATACGGGGGATTGGTGTTTGGCCCAAACCCTTGATCCGGGGGAGCGCAATAGCGAAGAGCTCATGAATGCATTAGCAGAGCTGGGTGGCGCCGCACTGGTGCGGGCTCTTGATGAATTAGAGCAGGGATCCTTGGAGTGGCATTCCCAAGATGATGCGTTAGCAACCTATGCTGATAAAATCGAAAAAGGGGAACTAGATCTGAATCCTGCCCTGAGCGCAACTATGAACCTTCGGCGTCTGCGTGCCTCTTCATCCGCCCATCCCTGCCGCGCAATCCTCGGAGATCGACCCTGCACGCTTCTCAAAGCCGCTGCTTTTGACGGGGATGAAATCGTGGAAGCAGGTGACATTCGCATCATTCGCAAGGAATTAGTTTTAGGTTGTGCTGAGGGGGCTTTGGCTATTACCGAGCTTAAGCCTGAAGGTAAGAAAGCGATGGCAGCCCAAGCTTTTGTAGCAGGAATGCCAGCCCTTCGCACTGACAACGTTTCCTGGAGTGCCCGCTCGTGAGTGCCTCAGGAAAAACATCCGGGCGAAAAGCTCATGGGCCTACGTTAGCTCGCAGATTAGCACTGGAGTGCTTAGAGATCATTCGTGAACGTCATGGGTTTGCTCAAGATGTCATTGCCTCAAGAATTGATTCAGCCAAAGGTGATGAGTCGGAACGCAGTTTTGCCACTAAACTTGTGCTCGGCGTGGTAACCATGCAAGGCTCCTTGGATAAGGTGCTCGATCGATTCTTGAAGGATCC
Source organism: uncultured Parvibacter sp. (assembly GCA_910587945.1). Taxonomy (GTDB): domain Bacteria; phylum Actinomycetota; class Coriobacteriia; order Coriobacteriales; family Eggerthellaceae; genus CAJUNI01. The sequence goes on along the minus strand of CAJUNI010000020.1, from coordinate 19,579 downwards.
AAAAGGGTTGCAGCCTCAGGTTCGTGATGCCCTTCGAATTGAAGCCTATGAAATGCTCTACTTGAAGAAGGCTCCCTGGGCTTGCGTGGATCAAGGGGTTGAGCTCGTACGAAGCGTCAATCCAAAAGCAGCAGGCCTGGCCAATGCAGTGCTTCGACGTATTGGAGAAGTGGCTCCTCGGTATCCCTTTGCTGACCCCCGCGAGTCTCTTGAGGCCTTTGCGCTTCAACAGGGGTTTCCCTTGTGGCTCATGCAAGTCATCGAAGAAGAGTTAGGACCCGAACAGGGGCGAGTGTTTGCTGCCACGTCTAATGAAGTGCCGCCGGTATTCATTTCTGTTACCTCCCCTCGAGGAGTAGAGGAGCAAGCAGCGCAGCTCTTAGAGGATGCCCATGGAGAACCGGTAGCCTGGAGTTTTGAAAACCACACCCTGTCCCAGTGTTTCCAACTCAAAAACCGAAAGGCTATCGCTGATGGGCGCGTGGTACGGGCGCTCAATCGAGGCAGCTTGGTAGTGGCCGATGCCGCATCTCAAGCGGTGGCCGCATGCACCCTCCCCGAGACCCAGCCGTGTTCATTCCTCGAGATTGGGGCGGGAAGAGGAACCAAAACACTGCTCATTCAGAGTGCAGCCTACGAACGCTATGGTTCGTTCCTGTCCAACTATGTCACGCTCGATCTTCACAAGTACAAAAGTGATCTGCTGCTCAAGCGCACGCAAGAGGCTGCAATCCCTGTGCAGGAAGCGCTCACCGGCGATGCCACGAAGCTTAGCCAGGTTATAGGGGAGCGGAAATTTGACGTGGTATTTATTGATGCTCCGTGCTCAGGGCTTGGGACCCTGCGTCGTCATCCGGAAATTCGTTGGCGTCTCACCAAGCAAGAAATCCTCGATAATGGCGCGCGGGATTTGAAGCTGTTGCAGCAAGGTGCTCAGGTGGTAGAGCCGGGTGGCTATTTAATCTATGCCACGTGCACTATCACGCGTGAGGAAAACATCACACCGGTGCGGCAGTTTCTTGCAAGCGAGGAAGGTGCTGACTTTGCCCTTGAGCCCCTAGCAGGAGGTTCCGCCTTTGCCCCACTTCTTACGCCTGGCGGCTGCGATGCCCACTTCGCCGTAAAAATGAGACGTAAACGGCCCTCTTCTTCTTCCTAACCGGGATAATACGCAAAAATCTTCATCGTCTAGATGAAGTGCTATAAACCCTGAGGTGAAAGGAGAAGTGTTCATGGAGCCGAATATCAAAGAAGTGGCTGGACGAATTCGCGCCCTGCGAGAAGACTCCGAACTCACCATGCAGGAAATGGCCGATGCTACCGGCCGGTCAGTGGCTGAATATGCCGCTCAAGAGTCAGGAAACCAGGATTTATCCTTCACGTTCCTTTATAAATGCGCCGAGAAACTCGGTGTGGACGTCATTGAGCTTCTCACCGGAGAGACCCCTCATTTGACGGGGTATTCCTTAACCCGCGCCCAAGATGGCTTATCTATTAAACGGCGAGCAGGCTTTGAATATCTTCACAAGGCCCCTCATTTTAAGGGCAAGCTCGCTGAGCCTTTTTTGGTCACTGCTCCTTATCTGGAGGAAGAACAAAACGTACCCATTCATCTATCGCGTCATAAAGGCCAAGAAATCGATTACATCATCTCGGGCCGTATGCGGTTTGCCTATGAAGACCATATTGAAGAGCTCTCCGCGGGCGACATGCTGATGTACGACTCGGGCCGCGGCCATGGCATGATTGCTATTGGGGGAGAACCCTGCGTGTTTCTCGCCTTTGTACTTCGTCCTCACGACGACGAAATTATCTAGGCGCCGTGGGCAGTAAGAACCTTCTTATTGCTGGCGAGCGCCTAAACAAGTATCCGTCCCGTGAAGTGTAAGGGCCTGTCATAGCCCTCGATGTACCAAGGAACTACCCATTATGAGAAATCTGCACCTTCGTTATGCTGACGAAGCCTATGACGCTAACGGCGTTTTAACTGAGTTTAGTGTCCATGCTCCTGAAACCTTCAACTTTGCCTACGATGTCGTAGATGATATTGCACTGAATGACCCCGATCGGCGCGCCATGATTTGGTGTAATCCCGAAGGCGAAGAGCACGTGTTCACCTTCGAAGCCATGAAATACTGGTCGGACAAAACCGCCAACTTCTTAGAAGCTCAAGGTATTGGTCGTGGGGACTTTGTCCTGGTGATTCTGCGTCGTCATTACCAATTCTGGTTTGTGGCTCTGGCCCTTGCCAAGCTGGGTGCTGTTATGGTTCCCGCAACGTTCATGCTCAAAGAGCATGATCTCATCTATCGACTCCAGCAAGCGGATATCAAAGCCATTATTGCCACCGATGCGGGGGATATTGCTGATACGGTGGATGCTGTTGTAGAACAGTGCCCTTCAGTGCAAACCTGTATTCTTGTGAATGCTTGTGGTGGGGGACTCACACCGCAAGATACCGAGGGCAACTTTATTATCGAGGATGACTCGCTGGTCGGCTCAAAACTTTCCGGGCCGGAAGGTGTTTGTGCGGTAGCCATTGAGCGGGAAGGATGGCGTAACTTCAATAAAGAAGTTCGCGCTGCTTCGGCAGAATTTAGCCGTCATGAAACGGCCTGCGCCGATCCCATGCTTATGTATTTCTCCTCGGGTACCTCAGGCAACCCTAAGATGGTGCTTCACAATTCCCGCTATGCACTCGGTCATCTGATGACAGCCAAGCACTGGCATAATGTAGATCCGGATGGCATCCATTTCACCATTGCCGATACCGGCTGGGGTAAAGCGGTATGGGGAAAGTTTTATGGTCAATGGCTTATGGAGGCTTGTGTATTTACCTATGACTTTGACCGCTTTGATGGCGATGAAATATTGCGACTCATTGGCGACTACGGCATCACTACCTTGTGCTGTCCTCCGACCATGTATCGTCTCATGATGCAAAAAGACGTAGATAGCTACGATTTGAGTACGCTTACCTATTCCACCACCGCGGGGGAAGCACTTAACCCCGACCTCTTCGATTTCTGGAAAGAACATACTGGCCTTACTATTTATGAAGGCTTTGGCCAAACGGAGACGCCGCTCGTCATTGGTAATTTAACCCACACGAAGCCTCGAGCTGGTTCCATGGGAAAGCCGGTGCCGCTCTACACCATTGAAATCCTGCGTGAAGATGGGTCGTTCTGCGATACCGGTGAAACCGGCGAGATCTGCATAGACATGACCGAGGATCCGGCGGGAATCATGATGGAATACTATCGCGACCCCGAAAAAACCTCCCAAGCGATCCATGACGGTTGGTATCACACCGGCGACACTGCCTGGCGTGATGAGGATGGGTATCTTTGGTATGTTGGCCGCAATGATGATGTCATTAAATCCAGTGGCTATCGTATTGGGCCCTTTGAGATTGAGTCAGTGTTATTGGAACACGAGGCAGTACGGGAATGCGCGGTAACCGGCGTGCCTGATCCACTCCGTGGTGCGGTAGTTAAAGCAACGGTAGTGCTCAGCGATGGGTTTAGCCCGAGCGATGTCTTGACCCATGAGCTCCAAACCTGGGTCAAGCGCAAAACGGCTCCGTACAAGTATCCTCGCATTATCGAATATGTGAAGGAACTCCCTCGCACCGTCAATGGCAAAATCCGTCGCGTTGAAATTCGTGAGGCTGATCACCGGCGCTCTGAGGAACCAACGTGCCAGGCATAAGCAACAAAAACAAACACATCTCCTCCCCGGGTGATGAAACTCAAGAGTCGCTCAGGGAGGGGAAGGCTCGAATCGTTGAGTCGCTAAAGCCGTTAACGCTGGTAGTAGGTCATTACGGGGTTGGAAAAACCAATTTAGCATTAAACCTTGCTCTTGACAGTGCCGCTGCAGGTTATGACACCACGTTGGTGGATTTGGACATCGTAAATCCCTACTTCCGCTCTACGGAATATCGCCGAGTGCTCGAAGAGGCGGGAGTCCGGGTCATTGCGCCAGTCTTTTCTGAAGCGGGTAGTAGCTTGGATGTTCCCTCGCTCACCGGGGCCATTGCCCCAGCTATTCAGGCGATTCAAAGGCCTAGCAATAATCAGCAGCGGCTTATTCTTGATGTGGGCGGCGATGACGAAGGCGCAAAAGCTCTCGGGCGTTTCACGTCCCGCATAGCAGAATGCGATTACGACATGCTCTATGTTGTAAATCCGCGGCGCAATCTCACGCAAACCCTTGATGAAGCACGGGAACTCATGGAGGCTATCGAGGCTCGGTGTGGACTCTCCGTCACCGCCATTGTGGGTAACGCTCACTTACAAGAGTTCACTGATGAAGATGTTATTGAGCAGGGAAGAACGTTTGCCGAGGCCTTCGCTCGTATTACAAATAAGCCGCTCATTTGCTATACGGTGCCGATTTCTCTCGTTGGGCAAAAAGATTCGGGCTTGTGTCCCGCGCTTGGTCCCGAGCATGCCTATCCTGTTGCGAGAGTGGTAAAAACTACTTGGGAGTGAGTTTCATTTGAAACGAAGCTTAAAGCGGGCAAGCCGCTTTGGGCTCATAGATACAGAAGGAGGATTGTTGTGGCGCGAATCATTGTTGATGATGGTTTTTGTAAAGGCTGCGGCCTTTGTGTAGACGCCTGTCCAGTTCATATTATGGAACTGGATCCTGATCGCATTACCCCTAAGGGTTATCATCCCGCCCACTGCATAGACGAGTCTCGATGCATTGGCTGTTGCTCTTGTGCCCTTATGTGTCCTGATGTAGCCATTACGGTGGAAAGGTAGCAAGTTATGGCAGAAAAAGTCTTAATGAAGGGAAATGAAGCCCTCGCAGAAAGCGCGTTACGGGCGGGCTGCCGATTCTTCTTTGGCTATCCCATCACGCCTCAAACAGAGCTTGCTGCCTATATGTCTAAGCAGATGCCCAAAATAGGTGGCACCTATCTTCAGGCGGAGAGTGAAGTGGCTGCTATTAACATGGTCTATGGAGCCTCGGCAGCCGGCGCTCGTGTCATGACCTCTTCTTCAAGCCCGGGAGTTTCTTTGAAGGCAGAGGGTATTTCCTATATGGCCGGTGCTGATTTGCCGGGCGTCATTATCAACATCCAGCGAGGCGGCCCCGGACTGGGCTCTATACAGCCCTCTCAATCAGACTACTGGCAGGCCACCAAAGCCACCGGACATGGAGACTTCCAAGTAATTGTCTATGCCCCCTCCACGGTACAAGAAATGGCTGATGTGGCCTACGAAGCCTTTGATGTGGCCGATAAATACCGGACCCCTGTCATGATTTTAGGTGACGGCCTCTTGGGTCAGATGATGGAGCCGGTTATCCTGCCCGAACCGAAGGATCTTTCGGAATTGCCAGAGAAGCCCTGGGCCACCACTGGCCATGGGCACAAGCGGTCCCATAATGTGGTGAACTCGTTGTACCTTACGGCAGAAGACCTCGAACAGCTTAATATCGAGCGCTATGAGCGCTACGCCCAAATCAAGGAACAGGAGCAGCGCTCTGAATCCTATCTCACTGACGATGCTGACATTGTAGTGGTGGCATTTGGAGCATCGGCGCGCGTCGCTCGCTCAGCCGTTAATGCCGCTCGCGAGAAGGGGATTAAAGCGGGGCTCTTCCGTCCCATTACCCTGTGGCCCTTCCCTGAAGACGCGCTCAAGGCAACCCTTCCCACGGCGCGAGCCTATTTAGATGTTGAAATGAATATGGGCCAAATGATTGAAGATGTGCGCCTTGTGGTTGAAGGAAAGGCGCCGGTTGAGTTCTTGGGACGAGCCGGTGGCATGGTTCCTACCCCTGAAGAAGTGTTGGACAAAATTGAGGCCATGGCAGCATCGCTTGCCTAGACCTTGCGTATCCCTTACGCGGATGGGCTTATTTCGAGCCCAAGAGAGAAAGGACTGTGTGAACCATGGAACAGGCCACAGAATCCTCTGTAGTCTTTACTCGGCCTCATGCGTTATTGCCGGTGGTGACTAATTATTGCCCAGGCTGTACTCACGGCATTGTTGAACGACTCGTAGCTGAAGTTCTTGATGAGCTGGATGTGGAAGGCAATACCATCGGGGTGGCTCCGGTGGGTTGCTCGGTTATGGCCTATGACTTCTTTGGCTGCGATATGATCGAAGCTGCTCATGGACGGGCTCCCGCGGTAGCTACCGCTGTCAAGCGAGTTCACCCCGATTCCGTTGTTTTTGCCTATCAAGGCGATGGGGACTTAGCCTCTATCGGTATGGCAGAAACAATCCATGCAGCAACCCGTGGTGAAGACATCACTGTTATCTTTATTAATAATGCGATCTACGGCATGACTGGCGGACAAATGGCGCCGACTTCATTGCCTCATCAGGTGACCCAAACCTCTCCCTACGGTCGCGATGTCTCAAGCGCAGGCTATCCCATTCGGGTAGCAGAGCTTTTGAGTTCGCTCGATGGTGTGGCCTACATTGAACGGGTGACCGTGGATAGCCCCAAGAATGTACGCAAAGCGAAGAAGGCCATCAAGAAGGCCTTTGAAACGCAAATCCAAGGGCGGGGTTATTCGATGGTAGAAGTGGTTTCTACCTGTCCCACTAACTGGGGTATGTCTCCCCAGGAATCCTTCGAATGGATGCGCGAAAACATGCTGCCTTATTACCCCTTAGGGGTCTACAAAGACGTGGTAGCCGATGGTTATGTCGATGCCGCAGAGGCGGCCCAGGCCCGAGCAGCCCAATGCCCCATGGTGGCCGAGGCTCAAACGGAAGGAGAATAGTCATGAGTACTGAACAGTCAATTCTCCTTGCTGGCTTTGGTGGTCAGGGTGTCTTATTTGCAGGCAAAGTAATAGCCTATGCTGGACTCATAGATGATAGGGAAGTATCCTGGCTTCCCTCCTATGGTCCTGAAATGCGTGGTGGTACTGCTAACTGCTCCGTTACCCTTTCCGATGAGGCTATCGGAAGTCCCTTGATTACTACCCCAGATATCTTGCTGGCTTTAAATCAGCCTTCCTTTGATAAGTTCATCGACGCAGTGCGCCCGGGCGGTATCGTTATTGCAGACACCTCAATGATTACTCCGGTCTGCAATCGTGATGATATTGAACTCTATGGCATCCCTGCTACGACTATTGCAGAGGAAGCAGGATTAAATGGGTTGGCAAACATTGTCTTACTAGGGAAGCTCTTTAGCGTAGCTCCCTTCTGCAGTCGCGAGACTCTCGATCGGGCTATTGAAAAATGTGTCCCTGCCCGCAAGGCGCACCTTGTTGAAAAGAACAAAGAAGCCATTACGGTTGGAATGGAGGCCTAAGCTATGGTTGACGCAATAAGCCAAGACTTGGCCGAATTAGGCCTGCGCATGCAAGGTCTTCGTGATGCCTGCGATATGACGCCCGCCGAGATGGCTGCAGAGCTTTCGGTAGATGAGGCCACCTATCTTTCCTGGGAAGAAACCGGTCAAGATGTTCCTATTTCTGCGCTGTATCACATGGCGCACAGCTTCGGGGTTGATTTGACGGAGCTTTTAACCGGCACGGCTGCAAAGCTTGATACCTATCACTTAGTACGCCGTGGTGAAGGTAAGGAAGTCGACCGCTATCCGGGATACCATTACGATGACATGGCCTGGCGCTTCCACAATAAGATCATGCAGCCTTTGTTGGTGGTCTTGGATCCAGTGGATGCCCCCGCAGAATTAGTGACCCATCACGGCCAAGAATTCAATTTCGTTATTGAGGGTACTGTCATTATCACCATCGGTAACGAAGAGCTTGAACTTGGGCCCTGGGATAGCGTGTATTTCAACCCTGAGATTCCCCATGGCCAGCGCTGTGGCAGCGATATCCCAGCAAAGTTCATTACGGTTATTGCCGAGTAGCAGAGAGTTCGGTTTCGTTTAGCAAGGAATTAGCGGATTTATGGACCACATTTTAAAGAAGTATTGTCCTCGCATTGAGTTTGATTCCTATGAGGACTTTAGAGACAACTTTCGGATTACTGTGCCCTCGGATTTCAATTTCGGCTATGACGTCGTTGATGAATGGGCTCATCACGATCCTCATAAGCAGGCCCTGGTTTGGTGCGACGACCATGATCATGAGCAAACGTTTACCTTTGCCGATATCTCGTCGCTTTCCAATAAAATGGCTCAAGCCTTTAGCGCGATGGGTATCTCTAAAGGTGATGTGGTGTTATGTATTTTGCGCCGGCGCTGGGAATACTGGGTAACAGCTACGGCTCTCTGCAAAATTGGAGCGATCATTATTCCTGCAACGCTGCAGCTTACTAAGAAAGACATTGCCTATCGGTGCAACGCCGCCCAAGTAAAAGCTATTGTGGCAGTGAACGATGACTATGTTATAACCCAGGTAGAGCAAGCTCTTCCTGAAAGTCCTACGGTCTGTAACACCATTATCGTAGATGGCAATCGCGAAGGCTGGATGTCATTCTCAGAGCTCTTGGAAACCTATCCGGATACCTGGGAGCGCCCCACAGGCGATGCGGCCACAACTGCTTCAGACACCATGCTCATTTACTTTACCTCAGGCACTACTGGTAATCCCAAAGCGGTTCGCCATAACTTCGCCCACCCCTTAGGGCACATCATCACGGCAAAGTATTGGCAGCAGGTGCAAGAAGACAGACTTCATATGTCGGTAACCGATTCCGGTTGGGCTAAATTTGGCTGGGGGAAAATCTATGGCCAATGGATTTCCGGCGCCACTATTTTTGCCTACGACATGGATAAATTCATTCCCACGAAGCTCCTGCAGAAAATCCAGGATTACAAGATCACCACCTTTTGTGCACCGCCCACGATGTATCGGTTTATGCTCCAAGAAGATGTAGCCAGCTACGATCTATCTTCCGTGGCAAATTTCGCTACCGCTGGTGAGCCCCTCAATGCTGAGGTTACATTGGCTTGGGAGCGTCTGACAGGGAAGAAGATTCGAGAAGGTTTTGGTCAAACTGAAGGTCCCGTGCTTTTGGCCACATTCCCCTGGATTGAGCCTCGACCAGGCTCTATGGGTAAACCCTCCCCGCTGCTTAATGTCAAGCTCCTCGATGATGAAGGCAATGAAGTACCTTCGGGCGAAGAAGGAGCCATCTGTGTCACCGGCTTAAAAGAAGCCTATCCGCCAGGACTTTTTGTAGGCTATTACGGCGATGAGGAAAAGACAAAAGAAGCGGTTGGGGGAGATTACTACAATCTTCACGATATGGCTTGGCGAGATTCTGATGGCTATTGCTTCTTTGTGGGTCGCGACGATGACGTTATCAAATGTTCGGGCTATCGTATTGGACCCTTTGAAGTGGAGAGTGCTCTGGTAGAGCATCCCGCAGTGGTGGAATGTGCCGTCACGGCCGCCCCTGATCCCATTCGCGGTAAGGTTGTTAAGGCCACGATTGTGCTTGCCCGGGGTTATGAGCCTTCCGAGGAACTCACCAAAGAGCTGCAGACTCATGTAAAGAAAACAACTGCGCCCTATAAGTATCCGCGCATTGTGGAATACGTTGATGAGCTGCCGAAAACGGTGGGTGGAAAGATTAAGCGTAAGCTCATTCGCACCAACGATGGGGTTGTGGATTAAATAGAACTTCATTTGACAGCCGCCGTTACGGTTCCAGGTAACACTTAGGACCAGGGGAGTAATGGCGCAAGACGAATGAGGAGTTCTATAAACTCTAATCAAATCTATTGGGGAAAGGATTGCTCTACAAACGCTCCTTTCCCCAATTTCTCTTATTCAGGGGTTGCAATTTCTGATTTCGGCGCCCATACTGTCGGTGTCCTTTAAATGCGGTACAGAGAGACCGACAAGGCATCGATGCAACAAGTAAAGCGCTGCATCCTAGGTCGCCTCGGTCTTCGGACGAGGCTTTTTTTATGCCCGTCGGAAGACGAAGGTAGCCAAGCCGCCGCGGTGTCTGCTGTACGCACTATCCTTTCGAAGGGAGTGTGTATGAACGACGACAACGTGAAGTCCATTTGTATGGACGAAGAAGAGATCGAGCGATCCTTAACGCGCATGGCGCATCAGATCCTCGAAGCCAACCATGGGGCTCAAAACGTAGCCCTCGTCGGCATTGTGACGCGCGGAGACCTCCTCGCAAAAATGCTCGCAGCTAAGATTGAGGCTATCGAAGGGGTCAAAGTTCCCCTCGGCGCGCTCGACATTAGCTTCTATCGTGATGACTTCATGACCCACTTTGCGCCAGAAGTCCACTCTACTGACATTCCCTTTGATATTGATGGCAAAACCATCGTATTGGTTGATGACGTGCTCTATACCGGGCGTACTATTCGTGCCGCCTTGGATGCCCTGATGGATATCGGTCGTCCGGCTTCGGTTCAGTTAGCAGTGTTGGTAGACCGTGGCCATCGTGAGCTTCCCATTCGTGCCGACTTCGTTGGCAAGAACGTTCCTTCTTCCTCCGACGAAAACGTTCGTTTGTTCTTGAAAGATCTTGATGGCGTATCTGCCGTAGAGATTTTGGCTATGGAGCCAGGTGATCGCGCAGGGGCAGCTCCCCTTAAGGGAAATGGAGGAGAATAGCAATGACCTTCCCTCATAAGCATCTTATTGATATTACGGAATACTCTGCTGAAGACATCATGCAGATTTTGGAGACGGCGAAGAACTTTAAGCAGATCAATGAACGCCGCATCAAGAAGGTTCCCACCCTCAAGGGCTTCACGGTTGTGAATATGTTTAACGAGCCCTCTACCCGTACGAGCTCTTCCTTTGAAATTGCTGAGAAGCGTCTCTCGGCTGATTCCCTCAAATTTGGTGGCAGCTCTACCTCCACTGTTAAGGGCGAGTCCTTAGTGGACACGGTTAAGACTCTCTGCTCTTACAAAATCGACTGCATTGTGGTCCGCGACAAGCATGCAGGCGTCCCTCATAAGATTGCCGAGGTTTCCGGCGTTTCCGTTATTGATGCGGGCGATGGCAAACATCAGCATCCCACCCAAGCCCTTTTGGACTTGTACTCTATCTGGGAAAAGAAGGGATCCTTCGACAACCTCCATGTAGGTGTGGTGGGCGACATCGGTCACTCTCGCGTTTGTGGCTCTTTGATTCCTGCTCTCAAGATTATGGGTTGCGAAGTAACGGTTATTGCGCCACCAACGCTTATGCCGGCTCGCCCCGACATCCTCGGT
>CAJUNI010000020.1:0-8421 GCA_910587945.1 uncultured Parvibacter sp. | reverse complement strand
GTGCTGATCACGTCACTAGCAACCTTGATGAAGTGCTTCCGGAACTGGATGTGGTTTATATGCTGCGCATTCAGCGGGAGCGCCTGGAGGGAGCCCCGTTCCCATCTCTACGTGAGTACAATCAACTGTTCGGCCTCACCAAAGAGCGTGACCGTCTCTTAAAGCCCGATGCCTGTGTTTGTCATCCGGGCCCCATTAACCGCGGCGTAGAGCTTGATAGCTTCATGGCCGATCACCCGGAGCGTTCTATCATTCTTGATCAAGTTTATGCTGGCGTATTGGTACGTATGGCTGCTCTCTACCTGCTTTTAGGAGGTTCCAACGATGGCTTTGATGCTTAAAGGTGCTCGCGTAATAGATCCCCAGGTGGGTCTCGATGAGGTAACTGACATCCTGATTCGTGATGGAAAAATTGTCGAAATTGGCACCAATCTCACCATGGAAAAAGGGGTTGAGCGTGATCTTTCAGGAAAGATCATTGTCCCTGGCCTCGTTGACATCCATGTCCATCTCCGTGAGCCTGGGTTCGAGCAAAAGGAAGACATTGCCTCAGGCACACGCGCTGCAGCTCACGGCGGTTTCACGGCTATTTGTCCCATGCCCAATACCGATCCGGTTATTGATGACGCGCTTGGCATCGAATTCATCAAGGCTGTAGGGGAAGCTAAAGGCAAAGCACGCATTATTCCTTGCGGAGCCTGCTCCCAGGGCCTCAAAGGGGAAACCTTGTCCGAAATGGGTAACATGGTAGCCCATGGAGCAAAAGCATTCTCGGATGACGGCAAAGGCATTCAGGATGCAGGCATGATGCGTCGCGTTATGGACTATGCCGTACAGTTTGATGTGCCGGTTATGGTGCATTGTCAAGATGATGCGCTCGTTGGAGAAGGTCAAGTAAACGAGGGTGTAGCTTCTACTCGCTTAGGATTGCTTGGCTGGCCGGCCGAAGGTGAAGAAATCGAAATCGCTCGCGACATTGCCTTATGCCGTCTGACCGGGTGTCCTCTTCATATCCAGCACATCACCACGGCTCGCGGTCTTGCAATGGTTCGCGAAGCCAAGGCTGAAGGTTTGCCTGTTACCTGTGAAGTGACACCCCATCATCTCTTCCTGACCGAAGATGCCATTGGTCCTGAGTATCAAACAGCATTGAAAGTAAATCCGCCGCTGCGCACAAAAGAAGACGCCCAAGCTTTGATTCAGGGCGTGATTGATGGAACCGTGGACTGCATCGTAACCGACCATGCTCCGCATACCGATTGGGAAAAGGATCGCGAATTTGAGCTCGCACCCTTTGGCATGACTGGACTTGAGACTTCGTTGTCGTTAGTACTGACCCACTTGGTGAGTGAAGGAATCATTGATTACAACCGCATGATTGAGCTCATGGCAGTGACTCCGCGCGCCATCGTCCGGGAAGAAGCTGTTTCATTACAACCCGGCTCTACAGCGGATTTGACCGTCATTGATCCTGAGGCTGAATGGACCGTTGAGGTAGGGGAGTTCTACTCCAAGGCCAACAACTCAGGCTTCATTGGTCAAACCCTGAAAGGTCGTGCCACCGATGTTTATGTTGGGGGCTATGCCACCATGGAAGATGGCGCGATTGTTGAGTAGCTAGGGTTAGGCTCTTGCCGTAAGACCACAAATTCGTTCTAACCACTAAAGGCTGGATCTCCCAAGGTCCAGCCTTTTATTATGCGGATCTTTCTTTCCCCTGATTACAGTCCTGCAACCACCCTGAGCCAGGGTGATGACAGCTTGTAGGTTATGGGGTTCATCTTTCTACAATGAAAGAGGACTCGTGAAAACTCTTGTTATGTTAGCCTTAGTTAATTTATGATGGAATAAGTAATCAATAGCTAACTTCGTACAGTGGAAAGGATCTACCATGAAGAATCTTACCCGTCGCTCGTTTGCCGGAGTAGCCGCTGCCTCAGTATTGGCTCTGCCCTTGTTTGGTTGTAGCTCCAATCAAAGTGATTCAAAACCTACCGGTGATGCTGCTTCTACAGGCTCTATGAAAACGGTTTCTACGGACATGGGTGAGGTGGAGATTCCGGTTAATCCTCAAACCATTGTTTCTGACTATTACCTAGGAGAATTGCTCGCTGTTGATGTCAAGCCGGTCATTGCCTCGCCCTACGCGCTGAATAACCCGTTCCTCGCAGGACTTTGTGATGGAATTGAGCCGCTCAACACGGTTTCGGCAGAAACTTCCTTAGAAATGATCGCAGAAAAGCAACCAGATCTTATTATCACGATCACCGAAGCCGACTACGACAAGTATGCAAAAATTGCTCCTACGGTCTATATCGAAGATGGTTCTCGCTCCGATGAGGACCTCTTCCGCTACATCGCTTCTCTAGTGGGTAAAGAAGAGGCCGCTGAAGCCTACATCAACGAATTCAATGATCGCGTGGCTATGGTTGCTGACGAAATGCGCACCATTGTAGGAGATAGAACAGTATCCATCCTTGAGGTATGGCCCCAGGAAATCTACACCATGGGCAGCCATTTTGCCCGTGGCGGGTCCATCCTCTATGACATGTGGGGCTTAAAAGCACCCGCTCCCATTCAAACTGAGATGGTTGATGGTGATGTCACCTACGAAGTAATTTCCCTTGAAGCCCTTCCTGAATATGCGGGCGATTTCATTCTCTATGGTGTGTTAGACGGTGCCGACAGCGCCTATGTAGATAATTCTCAGCTTTGGCAGAACTTACCTGCCGTACAAGCCGATAACGTTATGCCCTATGAGCAGGTAGCCTTCATGCACCGCGACCCGATTACCTTGAATCACCAGCTCGATATTTTCGTAGACTTCTTCCGTTCTCGGGCCAATACTGCTCGCTAGTTTGAAATGGGATGGTATCGGTGTCTCGAATTCGGTTAGGCGTTTTCCTACTGCTTGGAACAGTTGCTGTCGTTCTTGCAGCAGGTTTCTCACTCTTTTTCGGGAGCACCGACATTCCAGCTTCTGAGGTGCTGGCGGCTCTTTTCAGTCCCGACCTTTCAAATCAGCAGCAGGTAGCCATTATCGAACTACGGGGCCCCCGCACGCTCGGTTGCATTCTTGTGGGGGCCGCCTTCGCCGTAGCAGGCGCCATCATGCAGGGAATCACCCGAAATCCCTTAGCTGACTCTGGGTTGTTGGGTATCAATGCGGGTGCTGCCTTCGCTCTTGCCCTCTGTTTGGCTCTTGCTCCGGCCATGAGTTTTTCGGCTGTAGTGCTGTGCTCCTTTATGGGCGCGGCCTTTGCTTTAGTGATAGTTTACGGTGTTATCAGCTTTCGTCGAAGGTCCGTGGATCCGGTTCTCCTTGTTCTTGCCGGCTGTGCGGTAAGTTTGTTTCTTACCGCTTTGGCCCAGGGAGTTGCCATCTTCTTTAACATTGGTTATAGCCTTACGTTTTGGACAGCAGGAGGCGTTGCTGGCATTCGCAGTGAGCAGCTCCTACTTGCTGGTCCATGGATTGTGCTTGCGCTCATTGGCGCCTGTGTTTTAGCTCGCCGTGTAGGAATCCTAAGTCTGGGTGATGAGGCGGCCCAGGGTCTTGGGCTTAAAGTAGGTACATCCCGAACTCTATGCCTTATCTGTGTCCTAATTCTTGCTGGGGCTGCCGTTGCCCTAGCCGGACCTGTTGCGTTTGTGGGTCTCATGGTGCCTCACGTCGTCAAAGTGTTTGTCGGCTCAGATTACCGCTCCATTATTCCGGCCTCCATAGTTGGGGGAGCAGTGTTCATGCTTCTTGCTGATGTGCTTTCGCGTACCCTGACCCCTCCCACAGAAATCCCTATTGGCCTTATATTTGCCATAATCGGCGTACCGTTCTTTATCTGGTGCACCCGAAGGGAGGCGAGTGGTCTTGACTAGTTCTAAGCGCTCTCTTCGACTCGCTGCAACCTTCATTATTCTTGGCATTTTATTGGTACTCAGCTTTTGGTTTGCTCTTAATGCTGGCTATCGACAACTGAGCTTCGAAGAGCTTCTCTCGGTTTTTACCGGGAATGCTCCTCAATCCCTGATCTTCACCATTGTAGAGTTGCGCCTTCCTCGTATTCTTACCGTCATGTTGGTAGGCATCGGCCTTTCTCTATCTGGCTGCATTCTCCAAGGAATTTCTCGCAACGATATGGCTGAGCCTGGCATTTTAGGCCTAAACGCCGGTGCCGGTGTCCTTGTGGCTGCGTTCATTGTATTTGTACCTGCAGGACTTATTTCCTCAACACTGGCGCTACCAATTCTGGCGTTCATTGGAGCAGGTATCGTCGCACTCCTTGATTACCGCTTAAGTATCGTTCGTGGTCAATCGTCTCCACGGCGCCTGCTCCTTGTTGGTGTGGCCCTTGCCACCGGTCTATCAGCCCTAACATCAGTATTTATGCTTTCGATGTCTGATGGGGACTACGCCTTTGTCCAAAACTGGTTAGCAGGAAATATCTGGGGGGCTTCTTGGCCTAATGTCTTGTTACTCACCCTGGGTCTCGGATTTTGTTTCGTCATTGCCCTCCTCGCAAGCCGCAAGCTCAATATTCTGTCCCTTGGCACCCTTTCCGCAACGGGGCTTGGCATCAACGTTCCTCGTGCGAACCTAGAGTTTCTTGCCCTTGCGGTGGGTTGCTCGGGACTTTGCTGTGCGGTAGGTGGAGGCCTTACGTTTGTGGGTCTTGTCTGCCCCCATTTGGCTCGACGTTTAGTGGGACCGAATCATCGAGTGCTGCTCATTGCTGCAGCTCTTGTCGGAGCTATTCTCATGCTGATTGCTGACATTATCGCTCGCACCCTTCTGGCTCCCAATGAAATACCCATTGGAATTGTGGCGGCTGTGATTGGAGCCCCTTACTTCTTGTACCTGTTAGCTCGGTCTTAGGAGATTGTTATGAATGCAAAGATTGTACCCACTCCTCCTACTGGACCTTTATGCGATGGCTGTGATGCCGGCTGTGAAGACTTCGAAACGGCGGCTATACAAGGCATTGACATTGAGGTTGGCTATCAGGACAAAATCATCATCCAACCTATGGATGTGGCCATACCCGAAGGAAAAATCACAACTATCATCGGGCCTAATGGGTGTGGGAAATCCACGCTCTTGAAGGCCCTCTCTCGTACGATGCCTTTAAAATCCGGCAAAGTATATCTTCAAGGCCGGGATCTCTCTACGCTTCGCCATGACCAGGCCGCTCAAATTATGGCGTTTCTTCCTCAGTCCCCCCAGGCCCCCGGCGGATTGACCGTTCGTGAGCTGGTTTCCTATGGCCGTTATCCTCATCAACATGGCCTCGGTCGCCTGAACGCCAAAGACAAGGAAATCATAGACTGGGCTTTAACGATGACCCACCTCACTGACTATGCTTCTCGCGCCATTGACGCTCTTTCGGGAGGCCAGCGTCAGCGCGCATGGATTGCCATGGCACTTGCTCAAGATACCGATTTGATTCTCTTAGACGAACCCACTACCTATCTTGATATGGCTCATCAGCTGGAAGTATTAGAACTCCTTCAGTCTCTCAACCACGATCAAGGCAAGACCATTGCCTTGGTAATTCATGAGCTAAATCTTGCAGCTCGTTTTGCTGATTGGATGATTGCGATGAAAAACGGCCGGATTCTTGCGGCCGGAACCGCAGAATCCGTGATGACACCTTCGATGATGGATAACGTATTTGGTCTTGAAGCTCGCATTGAGCATGACCCCTGGACCGATAAGCCGTGCCTGGCCAGCTATCGCTTAGCTACAGAGAGTTCTTCGCCTAATACTCCTAGAATCTCCTCAGAGACCTAAGCTCTCATCGCCGTTTACCCTATCGATTGGGGTGCTAGGTTCTATCCAGCTTGAACTCCACTTTTACCCGCGTATACTTTCCCTAGCCTTTAAGGCGGTACAGAGAGACCGACAAGGTGCGCGAAAGATCTACCCTAGATAGCAGTGCGCCCTCGTCTCAGACGAGGGCTTTTTTGTGGTAGACCCTCTGCACCTCAAAAGAGGGGAGTAACGGTGAGCGAATTAGCAAATCGCATGCGTGAGGCCACATCAAAAGCTGGGGGCATCCCGGCCATGATTGCCCTTGAAGACGGAGCTATTTTTGAGGGTACTTCCTGCGGTGTATCCGGTGAAGTCTACGGGGAAATTTGCTTCAACACTTCTTTAGAGGGGTATTTAGAAGTCATTACCGACCCCTCCTACGCCGGCCAAATCATCACCATGACCTACCCGCAAATTGGGAATTACGGCGTCAATCTGGATGATTGTCAGTCCGACGAACCCGCTCTGCGCGGCCTCATTGTAAGAGACCTCTGCACCACTCCCTCCAATTGGCGCTCTGAGCTCTCCCTGCCGCAATACCTCATGGATCACCAAATCTTGGCGGTAGAAGGCGTAGATACCCGCGCCTTGGTCCGTCATATTCGAGATCACGGTGCTCAAAAAGCCGTTGTCTCCACCGTTGATCTTGACCCTGCCTCTTTGGTGGAAAAGGCGCGCGCCAGCCAATCTATCGTGGGCGTGAATCTTGCAAAAACGGTTTCCTGCCCTGAAATCACTACCTTTGACGAATCCAATATCCCTGCCAGCCACGGCTTTGCCCAAGTGGCACTCCAAGCTCCCAAGTACCACGTAGTAGCCTACGACTGTGGTGCCAAGCGTTCCATTCTTGAGAATTTAGTACGCGTAGGATGTCGGGTCACGGTGGTGCCCTGGAATACTCCGGCAGAAGAGGTGCTCGCTCTCAATCCTGATGGTGTGTTTCTTTCTAATGGCCCTGGAGATCCAGAAGCTGTGGAGGAAACCTATAGCCAGGTGGAGAAACTCTTAGGAAATGTTCCAATCTTTGGCATTTGCCTCGGTCATCAAATGATCTCCAAGGCCTGTGGCGCGGCAATTGAGAAGCTTCCCTATGGTCATAGGGGAGGCAATCAGCCGGTTATGAATTTACGCACCGGACGGGTAGAAATCACGGCCCAGAATCATGGCTTTGGGTTGGTCTATCCCAGTCTTGGCCCGTTGGTGTCCGATCTTTCTGCGGGATTTAAAGGTCATGAAGATGACTTACGGTTCTGGGCGTCCGCTCACTGTGCTCCCGTGGTAGAAAACGAGCGCGTGGGTCGCATACAACTAACCCATGTGAACTTAAATGACGGTACCTGCGAAGGTATTGCTTGTTTGGATATTCCTGCGTTTAGCGTGCAGTATCACCCCGAAGCTTCTCCAGGACCCACTGATGCTCATTATCTCTTCACGGCCTTTACGCGCCTGATGGATGGAGATGCGAATTACTTAGATATCGATAGTGGCGCTGATCGCTTGGAAGGTTGGACCTTCGCAGAGGCTCAAGAGGGGAGCGTGGCCTAAATGCCAAAACGGGAAGATATTAAATCTATTCTGGTCATTGGGTCGGGACCCATTGTTATTGGACAAGCCTGCGAATTCGATTATTCGGGCGCTCAGGCCTGTAAGGTGCTCAAGGAAGACGGCTACCGTGTCATTCTGGTTAACTCCAACCCAGCCACCATCATGACCGATCCTGGCTTAGCTGACGCCACCTACGTAGAACCCATCACCGCAGAGTTTGTAGAGAAGGTTATTGAGAAAGAGCGACCTGACGCATTGCTGCCGACGCTCGGTGGTCAAACAGGCCTTAACACGGCGGTAGATTTGGCCCGTTCCGGTGTTTTAGAGGCCTACGGCGTAGAAATGATTGGCTGCGATCTTGAAGCCATTGAACGTGGCGAAGACCGTAAGCTTTTTAATGAATGCATGGAAGAGCTCGGCATTGAGACCGCCCGCTCCGGCTATGCCTATTCCGTAGCCGATGCCGAAGCCATTGTGGCAGAGCTGGGCTATCCGGTGGTCTTGCGTCCGTCCTTTACTCTCGGCGGTGCCGGTGGTGGTATTGCCCACGACCTTGAAGAACTGCGCTTGATTGTGTCTCAAGGTTTGGAGCTTTCACCAGCTGGTGAGGTACTGGTGGAAGAATCCATCGAAGGTTGGAAAGAGTACGAGATGGAGGTCATGCGCGATCATAGTGGCAATGGCATCATCATTTGCTCTATCGAAAACTTTGACCCCATGGGAGTTCACACAGGAGACTCCCTGACGGTGGCTCCAGCTCAAACCTTAAGTGACATCGAATATCAGCGTATGCGCGTCGCCTCGTTGGCTATCTTAGAGAAAATTGGTGTCGAAACCGGTGGGTCTAATGTGCAGTTTGCCATTAACCCTAAAAATGGCCGCATGGTTATCATTGAGATGAACCCTCGGGTTTCTCGCTCTTCCGCCTTGGCTTCTAAGGCCACCGGGTTCCCCAATGCAAAAGCGGCAGCAAAGCTCGCCGTGGGTTATACCCTAAACGAAATCACCAACGATATTACCAAGGCAACACCGGCGTGTTTTGAACCTTCCATCGACTATTGCGTGGT
>CAJUNI010000019.1:15393-31178 GCA_910587945.1 uncultured Parvibacter sp. | reverse complement strand
GTGCTTGAAGGAGCTGCAAAGCGTCCCGCGATAACCTGTAGTGGGGAAGAGGGTCAGCCGGGCGAGGCTTCTGTAGAGGCTGAAGAGCTCGAGCAGATTGTCGATACGAGCGCAGAGGCTCAAGAGCTGGAAGCGGCAAGCTTTGGACAGTCCCTTGCGGCGGCCAGTGATGAGGCAGACGCCGAGCCAGTGACCGGAGACCCTGAAGAATCTCGTGAAGTACGCTTCGAAGAGGTGTTAGGGGAGCCGGTAGAAGAGTCGGCTGTGGAGCTTGCCGAAGAGCCAGCAGAGCAGGAATCGGCGCTTGAGGAGGACAGCGAAGCTGCAGCAGAAGAGGCCGTCGAGATCGCAGATCAAGAAGCGTACGACGACGAAGAGTCGTTTAGTGACGAAGAGTTGGCCGAACTTGCTCTCGCTGCAGGCTCTGAAGAAGACGATGACGAGACGGATAACATTGAGGAAGAAGAGCCGCGAAAGAAGCACTTCTGGGAGAGGTGGTTCTAGATCGTGAGCGTGAAAGTCCGCCCCTATCAACCTGCCGATATTGCGGCCATGACTCCCATTTGGAACGAAGTAGTGGAAGCGGCCCAGGCCTTTCCCCAGGTTGATCCCTTAACCGAAGCGGAAGCAGCTGACTTTTTCGCCAGCCAAACGCTGACGGCGGTGGCTGAAATTGACGGCTCTCTGGTGGGGTTATATATCCTCCATCCCAACAATGTGGGTCGTTGCGCTCACATTGCCAATGCGAGTTATGCGGTGAGCTCGTCCTGGCGCGGCCATGGGGTAGGAGAAGCCTTGGTTCGCCATTGTCTTGAGCAACTTTCCACTTTGGGTTTTACTGGGCTCCAGTTCAATGCTGTTGTTGCTTCCAATACCGGGGCGATCCATCTTTATGAGAAGCTCGGGTTTACTCGGATCGGAGTTATTCCGTCGGGCTTTCGTAATGGCAAGGGTCAGCTGGAAGACATTATTATTTTCTATCACGGAGCCGAATAAGAAATAGTAGCTTTAGTGCAGGGGTCTTCCTCTTTTGAATGCTCGCCTATAATCCGAAGTTGCGACTTAGGTTGTAACGCAGAAAGGCATGATTATGCTTGAAAATCTTTCCGAACGCCTTCAAGGGATATTCTCAGGTCTTCGCTCTAAGGGCCGTTTGACGGAAGAGGATATTAATGAGGCTATGCGAGAGATTCGCTTAGCCCTTCTTGAGGCCGACGTAAACTTTAAAGTGGTCAAGGCCTTTGTGGCGCGTACCAAAGAGCGCTGCTTGACTGCTGAAGTGCTCGACTCTCTGACTCCTGCTCAAAATGTTATCAAGATTGTTCTGGACGAGCTCACGGAGCTCTTGGGGCGTAGTGACTCTAAGCTGGTGCTCGGCAGTCGTATCCCTAATGTCATTATGCTCGTGGGTTTGCAGGGTTCCGGTAAAACAACGGCGGCGGCAAAGCTGGCCTATCGACTGAAGCAAGAGAACCATTCACCCTTGCTCGTAGCTGGCGACGTCTATCGTCCGGCTGCAGCCGACCAACTCCAAACTCTCGGTGACGAAATTGGGGTGCGGGTCTATCGCGGCGACGGCCAAGATCCAGTGGCTATTGCTCAAGAGGGTGTGCAAGATGCCATTGATTCATTGCGGGACGTAGTCATCATCGACACCGCTGGCCGCTTGCATGTGGATGAAGACATGATGGCGGAGGCGGCTGCTATTCGTGATGCCGTGAAACCCGATCAGATTCTCATGGTGGTCGACGCCATGACGGGTCAAGATGTGGTGAATGTTGTTCAAGCCTTTGCGGAGTCTGTCGACTTTGATGGCGTCATCATGTCCAAGATGGATGGCGACGCCCGTGGCGGCGGTGCTCTTTCCATTCGTGAAGTCACTGGCAAACCTATCAAGTTTATTTCCTCGGGCGAAAAACCTGACTCCTTAGAAGAATTCCATCCGGATCGCATGGCGAAGCGCATTTTGGGTATGGGGGATATGATTTCCCTCATTGAAAGCGCAGTGCGCGTTCAGCAGGAAGAAGAAGAGGCCGTTGAGGCGGAGCGGATGGCCCGGGGTAATTTGACCCTCGATGACTTCATTACCATGAACCGACAAATTCGCAAGATGGGCGGTATCTCTCGTCTGGTGTCCGCGCTGCCCGGTGGCGATAAGGCCTTAGGAGCGGGGCAGGTTGATGAAGGGGCGCTTGATGCCATGGAGGTCATCATCAACTCTATGACGAAAGCAGAACGGGCAAAGCCGGATATTCTGAATGGCTCTCGTCGTGCTCGAATTGCGGCTGGCGCTGGTGTGTCGGTTTCTGAGGTTAACCAGCTGGTAAAGAAATTCAATGAGACCAAGAAAATGGTCAAAAAGATGACGGCCGGCATGGAAGCTCAGACTGGCAAGAAAGGAAAGAGGGGGAAGGGTCGCAAACGACGCGGACTTCCAGGCTTGGGTGGCATGTCTATGGGTGATTTGCGGAAAATCCAGGAGATGATGGATTCTTAAGCATTCGCGTAGAGTAGATGCCGATAGAAGAATTGTAGCGAGGAGCCCGGTGCTCCTCGCTTTTTATTGCTCTGTTCCCGCCATCGACCGAACGTCGGAAAAAAATCCAAATTTTTTTCGAAATTAGTTCACTGGTGAAAATATATCGTTTTAACAGGGAAGATAAAGTGGAGAAACGGTGTTTCGGAAGTTTTGGATGGAACGGTCGCCCGATAGGAGAACCCCCTGTTCAGTTGATGAATGTTTCTCTAGTGATATTATTGGCATAACGAAATAGCAACGGTTGCTTTCTTGCGATGAACCGGAGGGGTGGGAAGTTTTCGTTATAGTTACGAACTACAAGAATGGGCATCAAGGATGCCGCAGCCAAGGTTCTACTGCAATTTCAAAGTTTTTTGCACTGTGTTTAACCGCGTTGTTGGTTATACCTACCGTAAGTCCGATTGCTTTTGCGCAGCCGGCAGGTACGGAATCCTCCAGCCAGGAGAGTACCACTGCTCCTGCGGTAGATACCGGTCTTGAACTCAACGGGGATGTTATTCCCTCCACGGAAACCGATCGAGAGATCTCTGTGTTAGAAGGGGACATTCAGCTCATTGATGATGTCGATAGCACTCCTGAGGATGAGATCGATGATCCTAATGCAGGCATTGACCTTCTGGCTACCACCGACCAGGTACGAGCTCATATTGTGCGGGGCATGGATCCGCGCAATACCGTCGTGAATCTTTTTAACTATGACGCCGTAGGCTACGACGCTAAATCTAAATCTGACATTGTAGGTAATACGGGTAATGCGGATGCCGCCAAAAATTTTAATACCTGACTCAACAAAACCAACACCATTAACTATGGTCATCTGTTGACCTTTGGTGATGGCATGCGCCACCTCGGGTATTGGAACCAGGGCATCGTTCAAGCCTATGGTCCCATCGCACTGGAGCGTCCAGGCATGCAAGGCATTGTGGCACCGTGGCTCTTTGGAGGTTACCCCTCTGTTAATGCCGGCTCCTATTGGATTGACCGACGGGGCAACGCATCGCTCACCCAATTTGAGGGTTCGGAGCTTATTGAGACGACCCAAGGCCCTAATTTGGTGGATGCAGCCTTTGTAGGCGGTTATAACGATAATCCCGAGTTGTATAGTACGGCACAGCGTATGGCGACCCCATGGACTGGCGGTGACCCCTACCCAGAGATGGTGTACTGCAATGCTGGCTGGCGCTTCGCCAAGAACTTGGATAAAACCGTAGGCAATCCTGACTTTGATCCCGTCCAAGGCAAAAACATCACGAACGCGGTGTCCTACCGTGCTGCTAATAAGGGCACGACGGGTACTCAGGATTACCACGAACTCGACGATATCACCTTGACCGAAGACGAGCTTTCTCTCCGCTATCTCTTTGATCCCGAGGTTGAAAATCCGGGTAAGAAGTCCTATCGGGATGTGAGCGGTCTGTTCCAATTGGATGAGAATGGTTATTACTACTACAACATGCGCGAGAACTTCGCTGAGTTCGTAGAGGGTAATGACCAGGAAAAAGACCATGGCAGCGACGGTCATTTCGTGCTCTATGATGCCCCTGCTGTTCTGCGTACTGACGGCACCGATAGTATTGGCGGCTTCTTCCCCTTTAACACGGCTGAAGAAGTGTTCGATCAGGACGCTTCAGGGAACTTGGTTAATCGGGCCGCTGCTAATAATTCCAAAAATAACGTAAATATTGACCATCATCTGGGCATGACCATGGAAACTACCTTCCGTCAGCCCGTTGATGGTTACGCTACCGCCCAGCAGCCTATGACCTTCGAATTCATTGGTGACGACGACCTCTGGATCTTCATTGACGACGTGTTGGTTCTGGACTTAGGTGGTATCCATTCCGAGGTCTATGGCTCCATTAACTTCGCGACGGGTGATATTAACCTGGGTACCGCTTTTGACGTAAACGGAAGCTTCGATGCGGTAACTGAAAAAGACCCGGTTATCCACACGACGATTCGTCATCAGTTTGAAAAAGCGGGGCGTGAGCGGACGGTAAATTGGAGCCCCAATAAGGAAGCTACGTTCGCTTCCAATACGTCTCACACGCTCAAGATGTTCTACTTAGAGCGCGGTAACTACGACTCCAGCCTTGCGGTGCGCTTCAACTTGCAGCCGGAGCTGTATCAGCAAATTAAGAAGGTAGACCAGGATGGCAACCCCTTAAAGGATGTCGAGTTTGAGCTCTATCAGGCTACGGTGAAGCCGGGTGTCAATAAAGATATCGCCGATGTAACCTTCGATGATATTGATGTAGCGGATAGCCCCATTACGGTGCTGCGGACCGATGAAGATGGCATTGCGCGTTTCCTTGAGCCGGAGCTCTCGGGCGAGTCGGCGGCTCCCTTCGAGACCCCCGACGATACGCCTTTTAACTTCTCGGATCGTTATAACCCTGAAACGGGCACAGGCTTGCTCTATGTGTTGAAAGAGTCCAAGACGCCCGATGGCTATCGACCTCTGCCTACGGATTTGCTGTTGCGTTTCAATCCGGAAACCACGATGTTGATCGTGAATAATCGCTATACCACTGGTGCCTATGCAAGCTTCACTTCCACCATTACCGGTGTGGGTGGTATTTATTACGGCGCCTTTAACCCTGATACCGGCAATATTGATAAGGCTACATTGGCCGTATCGAAGAACAGCCAGCAGTATGGTCTTGCTGTGCCAGTGCCCATGCTCTATCAGAAGAACTATGTGGATCAACCCGAGCAATTCCGCTGGTTATCGCTCTATGGCTCTAATGAAGATGGCTATAAAACCGTCAATCCTATGGATCTGGAACTCGATCCCAGTAACGAGACTGATGGCGCTATGCGCATGCGTTTGACGGTACTTGAAAGCATGCTCTATCAGATGGCACAACCCGATGGTGCTCCGGAGTGGTATCTGGAATGGAATAATGATAACCAGCGCCTTGAGGGTAACCTTGTTGACTTACCCGGTCGTGCTGACCGTTATAAGTTGGAAAACGCCGATGGCGACATGCGGATGGTGTATGGCATTATCGAACCTGAAGGCTTAGAGAAGCTGGCCAGTGATCCACGCTTCAGCGCCATCTTTGCCGGTAAGGACCTGACGAATCTTACTGACCATGAACGTTATGACTTGGTAAGCGACTGCGTTCGTAGTTTGGTTGATCCCGATAATGAGGCAGAAACGCTTCCTCAGGCGGTCCATGAGGTGGGCTATACCATTATGGATGCCACGAATGGACCGAATAATCGTGGCTTCTCCATGCTCAACGTAGACGAATTCTTCCGCAACTTCCGCTCCCTTATCTATATCCCGAACGAGCGTCGTGAATTGCGTATTCTGAAGGTAGATGAGGCGGGCGCTCCTCTGGAGCGGGCAGAATTCTCGCTCTACACCACTGAAGAAGAGGCCAAGGCTGCTATGGCGGCAGGGGAGGGAGCAAAGCCTGAACCCTACGCTAAGGGCTATACCGATAGTGAAGGCTATCTGGTTATGACCCCAAGTCCTGTTATGGATGGCGATAAGGTGGCGGAAGGTTATGCAGAGGTTCATTGGCCGAATGCTTCCTTTGATGAGCGTGATGCTCCGCAGACCTACTACCTTTGCGAGACAGCGGCTCCTGAGGGTCATAACGTGAACCCCACTATCATTCCGTTGCAAATTGGCGTGTATTCCATTTATGCCGATGCGGGTACCCCTGAGGATGGCGTAAGTGTTATGGCTGGTGTGGGTAAGATCGCTCAAACCATGCGCAAGTATGCCTCAGATGGTGACGTAAATATCACCTTGCGCGATATTATTGCGACGGCACAGATTCAAAAGACGGGCGAGTTCGGTTTAACAAGCTGGCACGATGATTATCTTGCGGGCACGGATTCCAACCCCATTCCTCGTACGATGAAGCTCCATTATGGCGTGAATGCGGTTATCGATTATGGTCTCCATAATGCCGACGACGGTTCCACGACATTGCCCTACTTTGCGGCTGATGAGGGCTATATTCGAACCCGTGTAACGCAGAATTACAGTTCGCATCTATCTCCCGATGATCCGTTCTATGCCTATGCCGATAAAGACAATCTGGGCGACATGGATATCACGAGCCTCTTTAGTTTGGTGAATACGGTAGTAGTTACTGACCAAGCCAAAGATCCGGAGACCGTAGGTACCATTCGTTTGAGCAAAATGGTTTATGGCGAAGAATTAACCACCGAAGATTACACCCATAACTATGAGTTCAGGGTCGAAGTCTTTGATGAGCAAGGTGTCCTGGATTCCAGCAATTATCCCTACTATGGTCTCAATCGAGCGGGCTTCATAAAGAGCGGCGATAGCTTAATGCTTCACCATGACGAAACTCTTGATATTCGCGGTATTCCTGCGGGTTACAGCTATCGCATCACAGAGCTCAATGCAGACCCGAATGGCTGGTTTATTCTTCCCGCAACCGGCGTCATTGAAGGAACCATTGCCGGTAAAGCGGATTCCCGCCATGTTATTGTTGCGGATACACCCTTTGTAAACGTGAAGGGCGCTCCTGGTTCTCTGTGTATCAGCAAAGTTGTAGAAGTGGCCGAAGGAGCAACGTTGCCTGAAGGTGCGCGCGAAAAGCAGTTCCAGTTTAAGGTGACTTTTACCGACGCTGATGGTGCGGAGGTCCCCTGGAAATTCCCCTATAGCAAGCAAGGAATTGAGGGAGTTGTAGAGATTGCTTCAGGAGATGTGATTACGCTCGCTCATGGAGAGTCTATTCTTGTTAAAGGCTTGCCGGTAGGCATTACCTATAAAGTGGAAGAGCTCGATGCTGATCAAGGTGGTCTTACCTGTGTACCGCAAGGAGGCGTTGTTCAGGGCACTATCGCTAATGCGAGCGACGTGACTCAAGCGAACTTTGTTAACTGGGCAGGAACACCCCCGGTCTTAGATCCGCCGAGCGAAGAGGGTGATAAGGATCCCTTAAATCCCCGAAAGCCGCTTCCGAATACGGGTGGCTCTGATCCGTTGCCTCAAACGGGCGATGAGGCCCCGCTTTATCCCTTGGGAGCCCTAGCAGTACTGGCCTTAGGCTCAATGGTGGTTGCTCAAGGACAGCTCCGGCGCCTGCGTCCTCAGCGCCGCCACTAAGGCAAGTTAGACCTTAGGTAGATGAGTCTCCACTCTGTTTCTGTACCGATAACGGCGTGGAGACTTCTTCTAACGGGGTTGTTCTTGCAAAAACAAGGGATAACTCGTAACATAGTCAGCTGCTGTATTCGCTGCAAACATTTGCTTTGCAGATCGAAAGATTCGTAAAAGATAAAAGGAGTTCAACTTCATGGCTGTTAAGATTCGCCTCGCTCGCCACGGCGCCAAGAAGCGTCCGTACTATCGTATCGTCGTTGCTGATTCTCGCTGCCCTCGTGATGGCCGCTTTATTGAAGAGGTGGGTCGCTACAACCCTCTGACGGATCCGGCTACGGTTACCTTTGATCAGGAGAAAGTTGATCGTTGGTTAGCCAATGGCGCTCAGCCCACCGATCGTGTGGCTCGTCTTCTGGAGGAAGCCGCCAAAAAGCAGGAGGCCTAAGCTCCTATGGCAGAGTTGACGGACGATCTTGCCGAACTCGTTGAAGCCATTGTAGTGCCGTTGGTTGAGTTTCCTGAGGACTGTGAAATCACTGCCTCAGAAACTGAAGATGGCGCTGTGCTGGTCGAGATTTCTGTTAATGAAGGGGATGTGGGCAAGGTTATCGGCCGCCAAGGTCGTGTAATCAAGTCTATTCGTACCCTGGCTCGAGCGGCAGCTTCTCGCTCTGGCGCTATGGCTGAAGTGGAGCTCATCGATTAGATGCATTCGTGGATTGATGTTGCAACCGTAACGGCAACCAAAAATCTAAAGGGAGGGCTTGTAGTACGCAGTGCTGCAGGCCTTCCCTTTTTGCTTGTCCAGGGAATGGAGGTGGCGTTTGTGCCACCTCAGCTTGATGTACCCCGACGGGCTCGGGTACTTCAGGTGCAATCCCGTACCAGTGATGAAGCGGTGGTGCTCTTTGATGAGCTTACTACCGCAGAGCAAGCCTTTGCGCTCAAAGGATGCCATTGCTTGGTGCGTCGCAGCGACCTCGACCCTGAGGACCTACGCGACTGGGATGCGCTCAATCACTGGAACGGATGGCGCATTTGTGAGGAATCCGGCCAAGAGCTGGGCACTATCCTAGAAGTGGAAGAGCGCCCCATGCAGCTGTGCCTGCATATGGCGCCTGCCGAACCCGCCTATGAGGGTGAGGAACTCCTCATTCCCTTGGTGGACGAATTTATTGTGGACGTAGATGAGGAGCAGTCACTTCTCGTTCTCCGCCTTCCTACCGGTTTAATTGAGGCGCAGCGGTCATGATTATCGAAACCCTTTCCACCTTTCCTGGAATGTATGACTCAGTCATGGGTGCTTCCATGATGAAGCGCGCCCAGGACCAAGGGCAGCTTCAATTCACCGCTCATGATCTACGGGATTGGACCTTTGATCGCCACCGCACCACCGATGACGACCCCTATGGAGGCGGTGACGGACTCGTCATGAAATGTGAGCCCCTCTTTTTGGCGGTGGATGAGCTTACGGCGTCTGAGCCGGGGGTAGCACAAGGGCAGTCCCGAGAAGTAATCTTTCTTGCTCCTCACGGGGAGCCCTTCACGGATGCCCTCGCCTCAGAACTTGCCACCAAGGATCATCTCTTGTTTGTGTGCGGTCACTACGAAGGCATTGATGAGCGTGCCTATAGTTTGGCTGATCGCATTATTTCCCTTGGCGATTATGTGCTTACCAGTGGCGAATTAGCGTCCATGGTGGTTATTGATGCCGTGGTACGCAAAATCCCAGGGGTGTTAGGGGCGCTCCATGGGGCCGAAGATGAATCTTTTGCCGATGGGCTTTTGGAATACCCGCAATATACGCGCCCTGCCGAGTTTCGCTCTATGGCGGTACCGCCGGTGCTTTTGTCGGGAAATCATCAAGCTATCGCCCAATGGCGCCGTGAGCAAAGCTTGGCACGTACGGCCGCTCTTCGCCCCGATCTTTTGGAGACCGCACCTCTCTCTTCCGAAGACCGCGTTTTTCTTGAGTCTTTACAAGCGTCGCAGTCGGAATAGGGGAATAGGGCTAGTATGAAATCCTGGCAAAAAATGGCAATGTCCATGCCAAAATACGGTTACTGAACAACTCGGTAGCTTGAGCCAAGTCGGGAAAATTTTTAGCTGCGAAAGGAAGAGTAGGATACATCCATGTTAGCAGGGGATCACGCAAAACCAACCGTGCCTATTCGCGACCGCGTGATTCACTTAATCCTGGCTATTCTGGTCATCATTTTTATCTCCTGGTTCCTACGCAGTTACATCTTTCAAGCCTATAAAATCCCTTCGGGCTCTATGACGGAAACTATCCTTGAAGGGGATATGGTCTTTTCCGAAAAAGTTTCCTACTACTTTGAGGAGCCCCAAGCGGGTCAGATTGTGACCTTTGAAGATCCGGAGCCGGGGCGCGAAGACAATCGTATCCTCATTAAGCGCATCATTGCTACGGGTGGTCAGACTGTTGACTTGCGTGACGGGTTTGTGTTTGTGGACGGGAAGCAGCTTGATGAGCCTTATACCCAAGGAAAGCCCAGCTACCCCTTAGTTCCTGCACGCAATGTGGAAATTGTCTACCCTTATACCGTGCCGGACGGCTATCTCTGGGTCATGGGAGATAACCGCACCGACTCTTCAGACTCGCGCTACTTCGGCGCCGTGCCCGTAGAGTCCGTGACCGGCCATGCGGTGCTTGCCTATTGGCCACTTAATCGCTTTGGTATTCTTGAAACCGAACTCTAAACGAACCTCGGTTACTCACAGTAATTCATCCGAGATAGAGACCTATTCGCGCGAAGAAGGAGGGAATGTGACCATCCAAAAATCGGGAAGTGCCAACGAAGGGCTGCCTCCCACATTTCAAGAGGTCATCATGAACCTGCAGCATTACTGGGCATCAGTGGGCTGCGTTATATTGCAACCCTACGATAATGAAGTAGGCGCTGGTACCAATGCACCCGCTACCACCTTGCGCGCCTTAGGTCCTGACACCTGGCGTACCGCCTATGTCCAGGGCTGCCGTCGTCCTACCGATGGCCGCTATGGCGCAAACCCCAATCGCTTGCAACACTATTTCCAATTCCAGGTCCTCATCAAGCCTTCTCCGGCCGATATTCAGGATCTCTATCTAGGATCCTTGGAGGCCATTGGCATTGATGTGGCTTCTCACGACGTGCGCTTTGTAGAAGATGACTGGGAAAGCCCCACTCTTGGTGCTTGGGGTCTTGGCTGGGAAGTTTGGATTGATGGTATGGAGGTCACCCAGTTTACCTACTTCCAGCAAGTTGGCGGCTTTGAGTGCGATCCGGTACCCGTAGAGATCGCCTATGGCCTGGAGCGCCTTACGATGTTTGTCCAGGGCGTTAATTCAGTCTATGACATTGTTTGGGCTCGAGGTAATGATGGTGTGACCTTTACCTATGGCGATGTCTACCTGGAAAACGAAAAGGAATATTCCGCCTATAACTTTGAGGTGGCCGATACAGAATTTTTGTTCCAGGAGTTTAGTGATCGCGAGAAAGAATGCCTGCGTACTTTAGAGGCCGGGCTGCCTCTGCCAGCTTATGACTCTGTGCTTAAGTGCTGCCATGCCTTTAACTTACTGGATGCCCGAAAGGCTATTTCTGCCACGGAACGCATGGCCTACATTCTGCGCGTACGGACGCTCGCGAAGGCCTGCTGTGCCTCCTATATGGAACACGTAGTGGGACTAACTCCTGCAACCGAAGAAGGGGAGGAGGACTGCGGTGAGTAACAAAGAAACGCTTGCCTTCGAGATTGGTACGGAGGAAATTCCCGCATTTGATTTGAAGCATGCCACCACTCAGTTGGCAACCTTGGTTCCGGAAGCTCTGGATGCGGTACGCCTGCCCCATGGTGATGTGCGCATTTATTCATCCCCTCGTCGCTTGATCGCAGTAGTTGATGAAGTAGCCCTCGAGACCGATGCTATGGATGAAGTATTTCGTGGCCCGTCGGTAAAAATTGCCTTTGATGATGAGGGCAATCCCACGAAAGCAGCGCTGGGTTTTGCCCGGGGTAAAGGGGTTGCTCCTGAAGACCTCGAGCGCCGCGAAGAGGATGGCGTGGAATATATCTACGCTACCCGTCATGTGGATGCTCAGCGGGCCGTGGATCTTTTGCCCGAAGTGCTGCAGGGTGTCATTGAGGCTATCTCTTGGCCAAAATCCTGTCGCTGGGGAAGAACCCGCGAAGTGTTTACGCGCCCGGTGCGCTGGCTTGTGGCCCTTCTGGGCGATGAAGTGATTCCCGTAGAGTTCGCCGGTTTGGTGGCGGGCCGTGATACCTGGGGTCATCGCACGTTGGCACCCGGTGCCCATGAGGTTGCTTCTGCGGATGAACTTATTGATGTGGTCTCTTCAGCTGCTGTCGTGCCCTCTCAACAGGCGCGCGAGCAGATCATTCGTGAGGGGGTAGCCGCCGTTGAACAGGCAACGGGTTATCACGCCTCTTTGCCGCCAACCACGCTTACGGAAGTTATTAATTTGGCGGAGTATCCGACGGTCATGGTGGGAACCTTCGATGAAGAGTTCCTGAAGGTTCCGGAAGAAATTATTGTTGATGCCATGCTCATGCATCAACGATACTTCCCGCTCTATGATGAAGCGTGCAAGCTTACTAACACGTTTATTATCGTATCTAACGGCAACCCCGACTGTGAAGCCATCATCGTTGATGGTAATGAGCGCGTGGTAGCGGCTCGCCTCTATGATGCGAAGTTCTTCTATGAGGAAGACCTGAAGCAGCCCTTAGAGAGCTATGTTGAGCACTTGGATGAAGTGGTGTTCCAGGAGAAGCTGGGTACTACGCGGGCTAAAACCGATCGTGTTGTGGCTTTGGTGGGATACCTTATGGAGCAGGGTGGCTTCGGCCCTGAGGAACTTACTGATGCCAAGCGCGCAGCTTATTTAGCTAAAGCGGATTTGGTTACCAATGCCGTTATTGAGTTCACCTCGGTTCAAGGTGTGATGGGCTCCTATTACGCCCTTGCTTCGGGCGAAAACGAGCGTGTGGCCCGGGCTATTGCAGACCACTATCGTCCGCGCTTCGCTGGCGATGAGCTTCCCGTTGATGAAGTGGGCTCTATGGTGGCTGTGGCTGACAAGATCGATACCATTTGCGGTTTGTTTGCCGTAGGTCAGGCACCCACGGGCTCCTCGGATCCCTTTGCGTTGCGCCGAGCGGCCTTAGGTATTCTCGCCATGCTGGAAACCGGGCTGCCGGTAGAGCTGGGTGCTGCCATTGATTTCTCGCTGTCGCTCTATGAGCAGGAGGGTTTGGACTTTAACAAGCAAGCAGTAGCTGCTGAAGTACTGAACTTCTTCCTCACTCGTGCTCGCGTTTTGCTGCGCGATGAAGGGGCTGCTGTTGACGCCATCGACGCGGTTATGGCCGGGGGTGTTACTGAACCCATGGTACTCGCTCGTCGCGTCCGCGCCCTTGAGCATGCGCGGGCGGAGTCTCCCGAGGTCTTTGATGATCTTGCGACTGCGTTTGCCCGTGCCAATAATTTACGTGAGGAGAGCGCCGGAGAAGCCATTGATGAGAGTTTGCTTATTCCGGTAGAGGCAACGTTGCTGGCGGCCGTGATCAAAGCTCAAGCGGCTGTAGAGCAGGCAATGACTGAAGATCGCTACGATGAGGCGCTGCAAGACTTGGCAGCTCTGCGGGCTCCTATCGATCAATTCTTTGATGAGGTCATGGTGAAAGACAAGGACGATGCCATTCGAGCGAATCGCATGGCGCTTCTGAATCGCTTTGTTCAAGCCTTTGCCCAAGTGGCCGACTTCGGCAAGATGTCAAGGAATTGATAGTCATGGAACGTCATACGCCCCTTGAGCGAGAAGCACGCGTTCCTACTATCCATATTATTTCCGACTCCGTAGGTGCCACGGCCCAGGCCGTGGCCCGCGCGGCGGCGGCACAATTTGGTGTCACTAATCCCAAGATCGAAATCTTGCCCAAGGTGTCAAGTTTTGAGCAAGTGCGCGGGTTTCTGGAAGAGCATGCGGCCTATCATGTAGATACCTTAGGCGATGACCGACTCTTAGTATTCTTTACGCTGGTCAACCAAGAGATCTGCAAGAAAGTCCACGCCTATGTGGATGCCCATGAAAACATAATGGGTGTTGATATTATGACCGGCGCAATATCGGCTATTGCTGAGCTTTCGGGGATGGAGCCTACCAGCCGAGCCGGCACGTTGCGTGTGGCCGATGAGAACTACTTTAAGCGCATTGAAGCCGTGGAATTTACCATCGAACACGATGACGGTCGCAACACCCAAGATCTCACCAAAGCAGACATCGTGTTGTTGGGGGTTTCGCGCTCGTCTAAAACACCCTTATCGATCTATCTCTCCCAGCAAGGGTATAAAGTAGCCAATGTTCCCTTGGATCCCTCTACCGCACCCCCTGCAGAGATCTACGATGTGGACCGTACGCGGTTATTTGGCCTGATGACTACTGCCGATGTTTTGGTGGACATTCGTCAGAAGCGTTTGGGGCGGGCTATTACGGTGGCTTCCTCCTACGCTGATCCTGAATATGTCTATGAGGATCTGGAAAAAGCCCGGGCGTTAATGCGCAAGTTGGGATGCATTATTATTCATACCGAGAAGCGTGCAGTGGAAGAGACCGCTCAGGAGATTATTCGTTACTACGAGCGCGCACATCCCCCTGCCGCTGATATTATTGAGTAGTACCTAAAAACAACGGAGAAACGGCAAGAGAGTTCATTGTTTTTAGGATGCGCATGCATAGGAACGCACCTCGGTGCAAAGCATGAAGGAGAATTAAGGTGACCGAAGAAGTGAAGCGCGTCTACGCATTTGGTAAAGACGCCCAGGGCAACAATGTCACTGAGGGTAACACGGACATGAAAGCCATTCTGGGCGGCAAAGGTGCAAACCTTGCTGAGATGGCAAACATTGGTCTGCCCGTACCTCCCGGGTTTACCATCACCTGTCAGACGTGCATGGAGTATGCAAACGCTGGCAATGTGTGGCCTGAGGGGGCTCTTGATACCATTGCTGAATACCGTGCCGATCTTGAAGAGCGCATGGGCAAGAAAATTGGCGATGCTCAAGATCCGCTTTTGGTATCTGTTCGCTCCGGCGCTCCCATGTCTATGCCGGGCATGATGGATACGGTGCTTAATCTGGGTCTCAATGATCAATCCATCAACGGACTGATTGCTCAAACCGAGAATCCTCGTTTTGCCTGGGACTCCTATCGTCGCTTTATTCAAATGTTCTCGAACGTTGTGATGGGTCTTGACGGCGATCTGTTTGAAAACGCTATCACGGCCATGAAGAACGAGCGTGGCGTAACTTCCGACACCGATCTTACGGCAGAGGATCTGCAAGAGTTGGTGTCTGAATTCAAGACCATCTTCTCCGAGAATGTTTCGGCCGAGGAGTATCCGTCCCTCGTGGTGGGTGGCCTCGTGCAATTCCCCCAGGATCCAATGGTGCAGCTGCAACTGGCTATCGAGGCCGTATTTGGTTCTTGGAATAACCCTCGTGCGGTACTCTATCGTAAGAAGAATAAGATTGCTGACGATCTGGGTACGGCCGTAAATGTGCAGTCCATGGTCTTTGGCAACAAGGGCGAAACCTCAGCTACCGGTGTAGCCTTCACCCGCAACCCTGCCAATGGTGAAAAAGAATTCTATGGCGATTATCTGGTGAACGCTCAGGGTGAAGACGTTGTAGCAGGCATCCGTAACACCAGCCCTATCGCTGAATTGAAGCATGTAGCTGGCTTGGAAGAAGCCGGTCGTCAGCTCGAGGAAGTATTTGTTACTCTCGAGAATCACTTCCGCGATATGTGTGACATCGAATTTACTATCGAGCAGGGTAAGCTCTGGATGCTGCAAACCCGTGTGGGTAAGCGTACCGCTGCTGCTGCCTTGCATATTGCTATCGAGATGGAGCGCGAAGGCCTCATCACCAAAGAAGAAGCTGTCATGCGTGTCGAGCCAGACCAGCTCGATCAGTTGCTCCATCCTCAGTTTGACAAGAATGCCGAATACGACGTTATTGCTCGTGGCTTGAACGCAAGCCCCGGTGCTGCAGTAGGCGAAGCGGTCTTCTCCGCTGCTGATGCTGTGGCTGCTGCTGAAGCGGGCCGCAAGTGCGTGCTG
>CAJUNI010000019.1:6243-15383 GCA_910587945.1 uncultured Parvibacter sp. | reverse complement strand
AACCAACCCCGATGACCTCGCTGGCATGATTGCGGCCGAGGGCATCCTCACCTCCCATGGCGGCAAGACTTCTCACGCAGCAGTTATTGCTCGCGGCATGGGTGCTCCCTGCGTTTGCGGTGTTGAGGCGCTCAAGATTGATGCCGAAAAGAAGCAAGCTATTGTTACGGGTTCTGACCTGGTGATTCGCGAAGGCGACGTGGTGTCTATTGATGGCACCACCGGCATTGTGGTCTTCGGCGCAGTGGATCTGGTTATGCCTGAAATCACTGGCGACCTGGACACCATCCTTGAGTGGGCTGATGAGTTCCGCACCTTGGGCGTTCGGGCGAACGCTGACAACCCGGAGGACGCTGAGCTTTCGCGCAACTTCGGCGCTGCAGGTATTGGCCTCTGCCGTACAGAGCACATGTTCTTGGGCGACCGCAAGCAAATCATCCAATCCTTCATCCTTCATGATGATGAACTGATTCGCGAGAAGGCAGTGAATGATCTGTTTGCTGCCCAGACCGGTGACTTCTGTGGCATGTTTAAGGCCATGGATGGTCTGCCGGTCATCGTGCGTCTCTTGGATCCGCCGCTGCATGAGTTCTTGGAGAGCCCTCGCGCGTTGGATGTGGAAATTGCTCGTATGGAAGCCACCGGCGCCAGCGCTGATGCTATTGCCGAGAAGCGCGACCTCATGGAAAAGATCGACTCCTTTGCTGAGCAGAATCCGATGCTCGGTCTGCGTGGCTGCCGCTTAGGTATTGTCTATCCTATCTTGCCGGTTATGCAGGTGCGCGCTATTGCCACCGCTTGTGCCAAGCTGAAGAAGGAAGGCTTGGATCCGAAGCCCGAGATTATGATTCCGCTCGTATCTGTGGCTCCCGAGCTTGAGAAGCTTCGTGGAGTAGCCGAGTCGGTTATTGCTGAAGTGGCTGAAGCTGAGGGTGTGGAACTGGATATTCCGGTCGGCACCATGATTGAGCTTCCCCGCGCAGCCGTAACGGCCGATGAGATTGCTAAGTACGCTGACTTCTTCTCCTTCGGTACCAACGACCTGACTCAGACCACGTTCGGCTTTAGCCGCGACGACGTTGAGGCGGAATTTGTGCCGCAATACTTGGTAGAACGCCTGCTTCCCTTCAACCCTTTCGCCACCATTGATCCAGGTGTAGCGAAGCTCGTTGAGATGGGTGTGAAGCTGGGCCATGAGGGCAATCCCGATCTGGTTTGTGGCGTCTGCGGTGAGCACGGCGGTGATCCGGATTCCATTCAAACCTTCAACCGCATTGGTTTGAACTACGTCAGCTGCTCTCCCTATCGTGTGCCGGTAGCTCGCTTGGCTGCAGCTCAGGCGGCTATCACCCAAAAGTAAGGGTAAGGGCTTACAAAGCCAAACCGTGAATTTTGGTTGCGGGTCGGATGCATAGCGTCCGGCCCGTCTTTATTTGGGCTAGGATGCAAGAGAATCATCGAAAGAAGGGGGTTTGCGATGTCAAAC
This sequence comes from uncultured Parvibacter sp., assembly GCA_910587945.1. Lineage (GTDB taxonomy): Bacteria > Actinomycetota > Coriobacteriia > Coriobacteriales > Eggerthellaceae > CAJUNI01. Next base: position 13,897 of record CAJUNI010000019.1, on the reverse strand, counting down.
CAACAATCATCGTTTGAGTTGCATCTGGAGAATCTTCCGCGGACCATAGAAGTAGTGCGCAATGGCGGCCAGGTCGGAGCGAGCGGGGTTCCGATGTTACGCCTTATCGATCAGCGGCTGCTCCCGTCTGAGCTTGTGTATATCGAGACCTCGGATTGGCGCACCGTCATTGATGCCATCAAAACGCTGGCGGTGCGTGGCGCACCAGCCATCGGCATTGCAGGAGCCGCCGCAGTTATGCTGCGTGCCTGGGAATTTGTGGCTGCTTCCGGTCCTGCATCCACCGAGGGACAGCAGAAGCCTCAGCTAGCTGGAAGTACGCCTAATGATGCAACGCCTAACGCCGACCCTCATTCGGGTCTCGATTGCCTGATGTGTCAGCGACATAGCGACACAGCGTGTGAAGGTGTCGAGCAGACGGATCCCTGTACCCAAGCCCTTGATACCCATCGAACCTTCGTCCTTGATGTGGAAGCCTTTGATCCTGAGCTGTATCTGACCTCCCTGGAGTTCGCAGGTAATCTCATTGCACACGCGCGTCCCACGGCGGTGAATCTGGCCTGGGCCGTGGATCAAACTCTGAATCAGGCTCGTGCGCTTCTGGCTCATGGGGCTACTCCCTTAGCAATTGCTGAAGCACTCTACGAGTTTGTGGTTGACCTTGCCGAAAAAGACGAGCAGGCGAACCGAACGCTCGGGGCCTGGGGAGCCACCCTATTAGACCCTGAGTCCTCAGTACTTACCCACTGCAATGCGGGAAGTCTTGCTACCTCCTTTTACGGTACCGCTTTGGGCGTGATTTATGCGGCGGCCGCCCAAGGCAAAATAACGCGAGTTTATGCTGACGAGACGCGCCCGGTGGGGCAGGGGGCGCGATTGACGGTCTGGGAGCTGGCTCAAGCGGGCGTTCCGGTGACGCTGCTCTGCGACTCTATGGCGGCATCAGCAATGGCTGCAGGGAATGTTGACGCGGTGGTGGTGGGGGCGGATCGTATTACGGCCCAAGGGGACGTGGCCAATAAAATCGGCACGCTCGGGGTGGCTATTCTTGCGCGGCATTTCGGCATTCCATTCTACGTGGCGGCTCCGGTGTCTACCATTGATGGAAGCCTTGAAGAGGGAAGTGCTATTCCCATTGAAATGAGATCCGCAGAAGAAGTACTGCCGAATCCCATCGAGGGGGTTGAGGTTTGGAACCCGTCCTTTGATGTGACTCCTGCTGAGTTAATTACCGCTATTGTTACCGAACGTGGTATCTTTGCGCCGGAATCCATAGCCGATGCCTTGGTGGCCTCCGCAGCTTGTGGCAGTGGGGAATAGGGAAGCGGCGTTATCGGGAAAGAGATGGATGGCTTCATGGAGATTAAAGATCGTCAGTTTCAAGAGCGAGCGGAACACCAGCGCTTTAATGAGCAGGCTTCATTTGCTGATCAGACCCACGGTCGCGCATGTTCCCACGATAGAGATCCGCTCCGAACCGAATATCAGCGGGACCGCGATAAGATTCTCCATACGAAATCATTCCGACGGCTCTCCCATAAGACTCAGGTCTTTCTTGCGGCTGAAGGGGATCACTATCGTACGCGGCTGACTCACACTCTTGAAGTGGCTCAGATTGCTCGGACCATTGCCCGGGCCTTGGGTCTCAATGAGGATTTGACTGAAGCCATTGCTCTTGGTCATGACTTGGGCCATACCCCCTTTGGCCATACCGGAGAAGACGCCTTAGCTCGATGCATTGCCCGCTACAAAGGGATTGCTCCTGATTCTCCTGAAGTGGCTTCGCTTTATCGTCATAACGAACAGAGCTTGCGTGTGGTGGACGTGATTGAAAACGACGGTCGTGGGCTTAATCTCACCGCTGAAGTGCGAGACGGTATTGTATGTCATACCGGACCTCGGCGCGCTTCAACTCTTGAGGGGCGCATTGTGGCCACCGCTGATCGCATTGCCTATGTGAATCATGATATTGATGATGCGATTCGTGCTGGCGTTCTTGAGGAGGCGGATTTGCCGGAGAGCACCCATGCGCTGCTCGGACCCCATCACTCGGCTCGTATTTCAACGCTTGTCTCTGACATGGTAACAACCTCGGCTGCTAAGGGAGACATTGCGCTAAGCCCTGAGATTTGGGACGCCATGATGGAACTGCGTGCCTTCCTGTTCGAGCATGTCTATCACGCAGAACCCGTGGTAGCGGAAGTGGATAAAGCCACGCGGCTCATTGAGGGACTATTTGACTACTACGTTGCTCACCCTGAAGACATTCCAAAGGAGTATCGAGTGCTATCGGAAGGGGATGAGCTGCAGGCGGTAACGGACTATATTGCGGGAATGACCGACCGCTATGCCAAGAGCTGTTTTCAGGCTCTGTTTGTTCCCCATACCTTGAATTATTAAGCCGCTTTTCTGGCGGCGCGGTATTTGGGGAATGAGCTTCGCCGCGTTGGACGAGTGGTTTGGCCGCTGGATTCTGTCACTCATTTTTCTGGGGTCTTATCCTTCTGTGGCCCCATGGCTATAATGGCGTTCACTATGATAGAAAAAACCCATGTAAAAGAAGCATTTCAAGCCGCGGTACCCATTATGTTGGGCTACGTGGCTATTGGTATTCCCTGCGGCATTCTCTGTGATTCCATCGGGCTCAATGCCCTGCAAGTCTTTCTTCTATCGGCGCTGTTCTACTCGGGCGCTGGCCAATTCATGATTCCGAATATGTATCTGGCGGCGTCGCCTTTGGCATCTATTATTGCGAGCGTTTCTTTGGTTAATACGCGGCAGATGCTTTACGCCGCTTCCTTTGCTCCGGAATGCAAGGGAGTGTCGAAGCGACTTGCATTCTTCTTTGCTGCTACGGTCACTGATGAGAGCTATGGGGTTTCTACTGCCAAGTTTGCCGAAGGTCATTGGTCGGTGGATCGCGCCTTGATGGTAAACCTGTTCTCCCAAAGCTCCTGGACGGTCTCCAATGTGGTAGGTGTGCTGGTAGGGAGCGCCATTGGCATTCCTCTAAACATCGCGGCGTTTGCTATGACTGCAATTTTTATCTGCTTGCTGGTTACCCAGAAAATGACCTCAGCCAATATCGTGGCCATTGTCTGTGCCATGCTCGGGGTCTATGGGTGCAAACTGATTGGCCTCGGCGGTCCAGCCATTTTGATCGGTGCCTTAGCCGGTGTAGCGGTAGCTATGGTCTTTGAGCGCTTGCAACGGAACTCGCGAGAGGCGGGTGAGCGCTCGTGAGCTGGACAGAGTTTTGGATTGTTCTGGGGGTGTGCGCTATCACCATGCTTGCCTGCCGCGTGCTTCCCCTGTTTCTTCTTAAGGGCAAAGCGCTTCCGGAAACCTTAGGTCGCGCCCTCGGGTTTATTCCGCCTGCTGCGTTTGCGGCTCTGGTGGCTAATGATTTGCTGACCCCGGGTATGTTTTCGGGAGGACTTTGGCCTGCCGCTATTCCGCTTATTGCAGCGCTTTGCGTCATTGTTGTGGCGTGTAAAACGCGTTCCTTGCTCTACAGCGCCCTTACGGGGGTTATTGCCTATGCTCTTCTTACGCTTATCTGACAGGCACTTGGCAACTTTTAATCAGAATGAGCGCCGCTAACCGTCGTTGGTTACGATTTCAAAAGTCGTAACACCTTGAGCGAATGGGTCAGCTATGATGTGTTACGTATTCAGATTACGTAACACCATGGAGGTGGGTCATGATCCCGACATCTCGCCGCTCATTTTGCAAGCTGGTAGGCTTTGGTGCCACAGCAGCATTGCTCGGAGCAGGGGTCAGTGGATGCGCAAACTCTTCTTCGGAAAAGGCGAGTACGGGGCAATCCCACTCAGGGGACTCATCGGTCATTATTACGATGACGCCAAGCTCAGAACCTCCGGCGGGATTCGATCCCTTCATTTCTTGGGGCTGTGGCGAACACGTTCATGAGCCGCTGATTCAATCTACTCTTATCACCACAGATACTGATCTGTCGTTCAAGAACGACCTGGCAGTCGACTATAACTGTAGCGAAGATGGCCTGACTTGGACGTTCACTATTCGCGATGATGTGGTATTCACCAATGGGGACCCACTGCGAGCATCAGACGTGGCGTTTACGCTCAATGGGATTCGCGAGAATCCTGCTTCCGAGGCGGATCTTTCCATGATAGATAGGGTGGAAGCGCCCACTGACACACGTGTGGTTATTCACCTGAATAAACCCTTTAATGCGCTGCTTTACACCCTTGCCGTCATTGGTATTGTGCCTGAGAACGCCTACGACTCCTCCTATGGCCAAAATCCCATAGGGTCGGGACGCTATAAGCTTGTGCAATGGGATCGGGGCCAACAGGTAATTCTCGAGGTCAACCCTGACTATTATGGCGAACAGCCAAAAATGAAGCGGGTGGTGGTGCTGTTTATGGATGAAGACGCCTCGCTGGCTTCTGCGATGGCCGGCGTGGCGGATATTGCCTATACCTCAGCTACGATGGCAGCCCAGTGTCCCCAAGACTATGATCTACTCAATTGTCTATCCGTGGACTCTCGAGGGATCTCATTCCCGGTGCTTCCGGCGGGTACTACCCGTGAGGATGCTGGGGTGGTCTATGAGGTGGGCAACGATGTCACGGCCGATCGGGCTCTTCGCCAGGCGATTAATTACGGACTCGATCGCCAGGCGTTAGTGAATACGGTTTTGAATGGCTATGGTACGGCTGCCTATAGCGTGAGCGATGGTATGCCCTGGGCCAGTGTGGCTATGAAATGCGAAACGGATACTGCTCAGGCAACGCAGCTTCTGGATCAGGCAGGATGGGTTCCGGGGTCTGATGGCATTCGTAGTAAAGATGGCCTGCGAGCCGAGTTTCCGCTGTGGTATATGGTGGGGGATTCCGTGCGGCAGGCGCTGGCTGAAGCGGTAAAAAGCCAGCTGGCACCCTTAGGTATTGCGGTGGAAGTTCATGGGGCAAGCTATGATGACATCGTGCCGCGCCAGTACGCTGACCCCGTATTGTGGGGGTGGGGTTCAAATTCGCCAACCGAGCTCTATAACCTCTCTTATTCGTCAGGCTGGGGAAACTTCTCTAGCTATACCAGCGATGTTTTGGACGACTATATGGATCGGGCGTTGGCAACTCCGACCGTAGAAGAATCCTTTGACCTGTGGCAAGACGCCCAGTGGAATGGTAGCGAAGGTATTGCTCCTCAAGGGGAAGCTACTTGGGCGTGGCTCGTGAATGTGGATCACCTATACTTTGCCCGTCAGGGGTTACGTGTCGCTGAGCAAAAACCTCATCCCCATGGCCATGGTTGGTCGTTGGTTAACAATGTGGATCAGTGGTGGTGGGATGAATAGGATCAGGACCAGCGTTGCCGTGCAGGGCCGGAACTGAGTAGCCAGTGGCACGCTTCATTCTTCAAAATATCGGGAAATTCATTCTGCTCATGCTTGCGGTGAGCCTTGGGGTTTTTATCCTCATTAGCGTATCTCCCATTGATTACGTGCAGGCGAATGTAGGCCAAGCAGCCTACATCAATATGAGCCCAGAGAAGCGTGCGGAACTAGCGGCATTTTGGGGCCATGATCAACCCTTGTGGGAACGCTATGGGCGTTGGCTCGGTGCCCTGTTTAGTGGAGACTTGGGCACATCGCTGCGCTTTAATCGCCCGGTAGCTGAGGTTATCTGGGAGCGCGCGGGCAATTCGTTGTTGCTCATGGCTATAGCCTGGGTGATTTCTGGGGTGCTCGGATTTGCGTTGGGGGTTGCAGCGGGAGCCCATCAGGGTCGCCTGCTTGATCGGGGAGTGAAGGCCTATTGCTTTATCTTGGCTTCCGTTCCGACGTTTTGGCTCGGCTTAGTTTTGCTGGTGGTCTTCTCCGTTACCTTGAGATGGTTTCCCCTGGGATTCTCGGTACCCATTGGGGTCACTTCCTCTGAGGTGACCTTGGCAGATACCCTTTATCATTTGGCTCTTCCGGCTCTGACGTTATCACTGGTGGGAGTTGCAAATATTGCGTTGCATACCCGGGAAAAGACCATCGATGCCCTTGAAAGTGAGTACGCCCGTTTTGCTCGGGCGCGGGGAGACTCGGCTCGCTCAATTTTGATTCACCATGGGCTGCGCAATGTGGCCCTACCAGCTCTTACATTGCAGTTTGCTTCTATTGCAGAGATTTTTGGTGGCTCGGTATTGGTGGAAACGGTCTTCTCCTATCCCGGGTTAGGCCAGGCTGCCGTGACGGCTGGACTCGGCGGAGATGTGGCGCTTCTGGCGGGAATATCGTTGGTATCGGCCGCTTTGGTTTTCGGGGGCAACCTCATCGCCAATATTCTCTATGGGGTAGTGGATCCACGGATGACCAAGCCGGGTGTTTTGAAGGGTGCCGGCGCGTTGGAGTTATTGGGGGAACAGGAGGCGCGCCATGACGAAGTCTGATGGCACTGCGACCGCTCTTCCGCTGCTTCACGCCCCCAAACAACGCACCGTTGCTCGGCGGCGGGGTACGGCCCTTTGGTTTGGGTGCACTTGCTTCCTGCTCATTGCGGTAGTAGTGGCGGGTCGACTCTTGGAGCCCGCCGCATCAGTAGTGGATTTTTCGGCCCAAGGACAGGCTCCGTCTTGGGAGCATCCCTTTGGCACGGACTGGTTGGGGCGCGATATGCTCGCCCGTACGTTGGCAGGTCTTTCCATCAGTGTTCTTTTGGGACTGGTAGCCGCTACGGTGTCTGCGTTTCTGGCGTTGGGATTAGCCACGGCTTCCGCCTTAGGGGGTCGCAAAGTGGATGCGGTTGTCACGTGGCTCGTAGATCTTTTTATTGGTATCCCCCATATTGTGCTGCTCATTTTGATTTCGTTTGCGTTGGGGAAGGGATTTTGGGGCGTGGTCATTGGCATTGCTCTTACCCATTGGCCGAGTTTGACACGGGTTCTTCGTGCTGAAATCCTCCAGTGTCGAGAGTCGGGCTTTGTCGCTGCGGCCGAGCGTTTAGGGGTTTCGCCTTTGATGATTGCGTGGCGCCATTTGATTCCCTATCTGCTGCCCCAGTTTATTGTGGGTCTTATTCTTTTATTCCCTCACGCTATCCTCCATGAATCGGCTATTACCTTTTTAGGGTTTGGCTTGCCCCCGGAAATGCCTGCCATCGGCGTCATTTTGAGTGAGTCTATGGGCTATCTGTCGGCGGGAATGTGGTGGCTTGCGGTGCTTCCTGGTTGTGCATTGGTGTTAGTAGTTATGCTCTTTGACGGAGCAGGCTCGAGCTTGCGCACTATGGTCGATCCGGCGCGGAATCAGGAATAGGGGGCTGGGATGGCTACTTCGTCATTAGCACCTTCAGAGGATCGCCACAATGCTCCTCGCGTTCATGAGGCGCTTGATCATAGCAGTACGGGTCATCATCATGGCCACTTTCATGATGAGCGAAGCATTCATGCCGGCGGACATCATCTTTTGCAGGTGGAAGATCTCTATCTGAGCTTTCGTATGTATGAGAAATGCGCGTCGTTTTTGGGCGCTCAGCAGCGCCCGGTAGAAGTACTCCATGGGTTGAACTTAGCCGTGCATCGGGGTGAAATTGTGGCCGTTGTTGGCGCTTCGGGATCGGGGAAGTCGCTTTTGGCCGATACCGTCATGGGGCTGTTTGAACCCAATGCGGAAGTACGT
>CAJUNI010000019.1:0-6233 GCA_910587945.1 uncultured Parvibacter sp. | reverse complement strand
GGTTTGATGGCAACCCGGTGGATGCCCAAGAGCTTGCACGCTTGCGCGGCCACGGTATTTCGTTGGTTCCTCAGTCGGTGGCCTCTCTGGATCCGCTCATGAAGGTAGGGATGCAGGTGGAGGGATTTAACCGACCCCGCAGTGAGCGGAGGGCGCGAAGAGAAAAGCGCCAGGAGTTGTTTCGCCGCTATGGCCTTGATGAGCGTGTGGCCTCGATGTATCCCCATCAGCTCTCAGGAGGTATGGCGCGTCGCGTGCTGCTTTGCTGCGCTCTCATGGATGAGCCGGAGCTGATTGTGGCCGATGAGCCCACCCCGGGATTGGATCTTCCGTTAGCTCAGCAGGCTATGGAGGATTTTCGAGAATTTGCCAACCAAGGAGGTGGAGTCATGTTGATTACCCACGACATCGAATTGGCTCTGCTGGTGGCTGATCGCATTGCCGTGTTTCATGAGGGCACCATTGTAGAAGAGACGTCTGTGAAAGCCTTTGCGTCGCCGGATAGCCTGCGCCATCCCTTCTCCCGGGCCCTTTGGCATGCATTGCCTGATCATGATTTCGAGGCTCATGCTGCGTGGGTAGGGGATGATTACGCCGAAAGCGGCGGGGAAGAGGAGATTGCGGACATTAGCCAATTGCCTCGGGGAAAGGGGGAGTCGGTATGCTCCTAGCCGAGAACCTTTCGTTTCATTACCCCCAGGGCCCGTGGCTTTTCAAGGATGTCTCCTTTGGGCTGGCCCCGGGAGAGCGACTGGAATTGCGTGCACCCTCAGGGCGAGGAAAGACCACATTAGCGCGCATTTTGAGTGGCTATGAGAAGCCCTCTGGCGGCCAGGTCGTGGTTGATGGACAGCCCTTGCCGCGTAAGGGGCGCCAGCCTGTACAATTAGTGGGTCAGCATCCCGAAATGGTGCTCGATCCCCGACTTCGCATGGAGAAAAGTCTGCATGAGGTAGGGGAGATCGATGATGACCTGCTGGAGCGTTTAGGGATTCGACCTGCCTGGCTTTCTCGGTTTCCCCATGAGCTGTCCGGTGGCGAGCTCCAGCGCTTCTGCATTGCGCGGGCGCTACTTGCTCAGCCTCGCTATCTAGTGGCTGACGAAATTTCCACCATGCTTGATGCCCTGACCCAAGCACAGATCTGGGAAGTAATCTTAGAGGAAGTGGTAACGCGCAATTTGGGGCTATTGTTTGTGAGTCACTCGCCAGCCCTGGCGCGACGCATTGCCACAGATTGCCTGGAGCTTACGCCCGCTTAAAGGATGGGTTGTCTGGGTAAGGCGAGCTTTTCTCTTGGGATGGTAGAGTGGGTGGCGGTTACCTTGGCAGCAATGGTGCAAGGGTTGCGGTGAGCGCGGGATGTAACCCAACTGCGGTAATTGTGGATCCGGCGTGGCCGTTCGCGGTTTGTGAAAAATGATGTCTTGCACAGCCATCCTCTGGGAAGTATACTGACAAACTGTGCGTTTATGGGAAATACCCTCATCATGGGGTTTGGAAGTATAGAAGGAAAACGGCTATGGACATCATTCGCGCAATCGAACAACAGCAGATCAAGCAAGACATTCCCGAGTTTAACGTCGGCGACAATGTCAAAGTGCACTATCGCATTACTGAGGGCAATCGTGAGCGTATTCAGGTGTTCCAGGGCGATGTAATTCGTCGTCAAGGCTCTTCCAGCCGCGAGACCTTCACCGTTCGTAAGATGAGCTTCTCGGTGGGTGTTGAGCGTACCTTCCCGGTACATTCTCCCAAGATCGAAAAGATCGAGGTTGCTCGTCGTGGCGATGTTCGTCGTGCAAAGCTCTATTACCTGCGCGACAAGGTGGGCAAGGCTGCAAAGATCAAGGAAAAGTCTTTCCGCTAAGCCAATTGCTTATAACATTTCGAAAGGGCCCCATTGGGGTCCTTTCTTTTTTCTCGCTATGATGAGGGGAAAGACGAGCAGTGGGATCGTTGGTGTGGGCCGCGGGCGCGTTGTAGTTGAGCCAGGTCACGTTAGACCGCGCTGGGCTATAGAAGGTTGGGTATAACGCCCGTGGACGCTGCAGAGGGAGAAGAAGGGTGTCATGGCAGAGTTAACGGTTTCAGAGATTCGAGAACGGCTACGCCAAGCTGATGAACACACACTGCCTGCTCTTGAGCGTTCTCTGCGAGGTGATAGTCGTAAAGGGGTACAAAGCGCCTTAAAGGCAGCCTGTCGCCGTGTGGCCGAACAGCAAGCTGAGCGAGAGCGCATCTGTGGGCTTTGGAATTTTGATCAGGAAATTTTGACCCAGCGTGGTGGCACCTTGTTGGTAGGTTTAGACGAGGTGGGTCGCGGTCCTTTGGCAGGGCCTTTGGCGGTTGGTGCGGTAGCCTTTGATCTGTCGGCAGGGGCGCAGGTTCTGCCGCAACTTGTAGGACTCAATGACTCAAAGCAGGTTAAGCCTGCTGAGCGTGTTCGTTTGGCCCAGACTATTCATGAGCAGGCAGCGGCCTGGACGGTAGCTTGGATTGAACCCCAGGATATCGATCGATTGGGCATTACGGCATCCCTGCGAAAGGCGTTTACCCAAGCACTTCATGGAATTGAGCAAACGCTTGGGAATGTCGATGTGATTCTTCTTGATGGTAATCCGCTCGGCTTAGATTCCCGAGAAGTAAATGTGGTCAAAGGAGATAGCAAAAGTGCTTCGATTGCTGCCGCTTCCATTGTTGCTAAGGTAGCCCGAGACCACTATATGGATGAAATGGACCAACAGTATCCCGGTTATGGATTTGGACACAATAAGGGCTATGGGAGTGCAGATCACGAAGAGGCTATTCGTTCCCTAGGACTGAGTCCGCTGCATCGGCGTAGTTTTTGCACGAAGTTCCTGCAAGAAAGCTTGTTCTAAGTAGTGGCTTGTTTAGGGCTTGTTGAGGCCTGTTGAATTAGTGTGGATTCCTCAGCTTCTTCCTTCCGTAGGTCTCTGGATTGCAAATTGCTAGCGTTCGGGGTTTCGTGGGTTAGCAATTCTCGGGATGATCGTGGGCAACGGGGCCGACGTTTATGGGAATGTTGCTTCCCATAGGTTCCATTGTGCGTGTTGAGAGGGTGTTGTCTGCTTCTTGTTTCAAGGCTCGACGGAAGATCGAATCTCGAAGCTTCGGCTGTAAGGTGCCTCCTTGGTGAAATAAGGAGGTGCTGTTATGGATGCAGTCATGGAATTGACGGAGAAGGAAAAGAGCACTGGTTCTTCGGTTGAGGAGTCAGGAACTCGGCAGCGGTCAAAGCGATCTCGTACGAAAGAGCTGGATAAGTGTTCGAATCAAGAACTCGGACGACGGGGAGAAGATGCAGCGGCAAACTTTCTCCACAGCAGGGGCTATGAGATCCTTGAGCGCAACTGGACCTGCCGGTTTGGTGAAGCGGATATTATTGCGCGCGATAGCAACACCATTGTCTTTGTCGAGGTAAAGACACGCCGCAACGTAGAAAAAGGCTTTCCGGGGGAAGCAGTGACGGCGGCCAAGCGCGACCGTTATGAGCGTATTGCCCTTGCGTACCTTGAAGACTGTGTGGGGCTTACTGATTTATCGGTGCGTTTTGATGTGATATCGATTGTCGTGGTTTCGGTGAATCGTGCGGTTATTCGTCATCACATATCAGCATTTTCAACACTATGAGTACCAGCTATGGGCAATGCGCCATTAACTCGGCAACCCTTCGTGGGGTTGAGGCGTTGCCGGTAGTGGTCGAAGTCGTGGTATCTGGTGGCCTGCCGGGAATGGCTATCGTGGGCATGCCAGATACTGCGGTGCAAGATGCGCGAGAGCGCGTCAGGGCAGCCATTCGGGCGGCGGGATTCACGATGCCTGATGCAAAGATTGTGGTTAATTTAGCGCCTGGCAATTTGAAAAAGACAGGGGCCGGGTTTGATTTACCTATTGCATTGGGTTTGTTGGCGGCAACAGGACAGATCGACCCTCATCTGCTTGAGAATAAGCTTTTTGTGGGGGAACTTGCCCTGGATGGCCGTGTACGAACGGTTCCGGGAATTCTTTCCTGTGGTCGCTGCGCCTATAGCAATCACTGGATGCTGGTATCTGGGACGGAGGCCGATCGCGTCCCTTTACAAGGGCTTGAGCAGTGGGCTCTTCCTCATCTTGGAGTTTTAAGGGCAAAAGATCCAGAGATGGATCTATTGCCGTGGCCGCCTTGTTCTTATGAAGCAGGGGTGGGTAATGCTTCAGCCGATTTTGCTGATATTGCGGGCCATGAGACAGCCAAGCGAGCGTTGCAAATTGCGGCAGCAGGCAACCATGGAATTCTATTGATGGGTCCTCCTGGATCGGGTAAAAGTATGCTGGCTTCGCGATTGCCCTCTTTGCTTCCCGCACTCACCGACGAGGAGCGAATGGAAGTGGCGTCAATTCATTCGGTTGCCGGGGAGGATGTCGCATCGCTGTTACAGGGGGTGCGACCCTTTCGCAGTCCTCATCATTCCGCCACTATGGCCGGGCTGGTTGGAGGCGGAACCCCGGTGCGGCCAGGCGAGATATCCCTTGCTCATAAAGGGGTCCTGTTTCTCGACGAGCTTTCTGAGTTTAAGACATCAGTGCTTCAGGCTCTTCGTCAGCCGCTCGAAACTGGGCGCGTAAGTATCACCCGTGCTGATGGCAATGTGGTCATGCCGGCCGATTTTATGTTGGTGGCGGCTTCGAATCCTTGCCCTTGCGGCTATTACGGGGATGATGAGATTCCTTGCACCTGCACGAGTGCTCAGATTCAAGGCTATCAAGCAAAGATAGGTGGTCCCTTACTAGACCGCATAGATTTACAGCTGGATGTACGACGTTTGCCTCCGCAGCTGGTGATGGATACGGGTAAGGGAGCGTCGTCAGCCGACTTGCGCGAAGGAGTCCTGCGCGCTCGAGAGTTTGCCTCCTGGCGCCAGGCGACACAGCAGGAAGCTGCGGAAGGAGCGCCGGGAAAGCAGCGTTCAGGACGCCCTCTGAAGCCTCAGGAAGTGATTGAGTCCTGTCGTCTTTCTCTAGAGGATCGAGCGTTTCTGGAGTCTATGGCTACTGCTACCCATATGAGCGGGCGCGGCATTATACGAACGTTGTTGGTAGCGCGCACTATTGCGGATTTGGAAGAATCACCTGCAGTGCTGAAGCGTCATGCGGCTGAAGCACTGAGCTATCGCCTTCACGAGGATTGAGGGAGGACTATGACGTCGGAATATGATTGGGGTAATGTTACTCATTCTGAAATTGCTCTCGGGGATCCGCTCTATCCCTCGCTTCTGGCTAGCATCACAGATCCGCCCAAGAAGCTCTATGTATTGGGGGACCCTAACGGGTTAGGGGGAGGTCTTGCGGTGGTTGGAGCTCGGAAGGCCACTCCCTACGGCATCAGTTGTGCTCGACGGTTCAGCTTTCATGCGGCACAGCGCGGCGTCCCTATTGTGAGTGGAGGAGCGCGCGGTTGTGATGCTGCGGCACACCGGGCAGCCCTTGAAGCGGGCGGTAAAACGATAGTGGTTATGGGAGGAGGCTTGCAAAAGCCCTATCCTGCTCAGCATAAAGCACTCTTCCATCAGATTCTGGATAGCGGTGGTGTGCTTGTCTCTGAGCAGCCCTGGACCTTCGATCCGCTTCCGTGGTGCTTTCGTCGGCGCAATCGCATTATTGCGGGTCTCGCACGGGCGACGTTGATTGTGGAAGCAGGGCTGCCATCGGGAACGTTCTCAACGGCCGATGCAGCACTGAGTGCTGGTCGTGATGTGTTAGCTATCCCTGGGTCTATTACCTCAAGTTTTTCGGCGGGAGCAAATCGTTTGATAGCCCAAGGCGCAGTTCCTATTGTCGATGATGAGACCTTTGACTCTGCGTTGTTCTCGTTATTTGGTCTTCTGCGCCAAGAAGATTCTGCGGGCACCGCTCTGTCTGGACTACAGCGGTTTAAGTCCGTTGCTAACCGTAGCCAAGCTCCCCAAGAGCGCAAGGCGGAGTGCGCACTTTTGGCAGCCCTTGATGCTGAGCCATTGGGTATTGAAGAGCTCAATGGATTAGCTGGCGAATGCGGCGTTTCTGATTCCCTAACTTGGGTCATGGTCTGGCTGGCCGAGGCCCAACGGGATGGCTATATCGCGCGCTATCCCAACGGCCGCTATGGCCCCTGCACCACCACTCGCTCATGAGTCAGCGACCGTAGGGGGGTGCGGACAAAAAGTTGGACCGGAATCCGGTCTGGTTAGGAGT
>CAJUNI010000018.1:14286-31359 GCA_910587945.1 uncultured Parvibacter sp. | reverse complement strand
TGCTGAAGGTCGGTAATGCGAAGGGTTTCTTCGCTAATGGCAAGAGGGAATTCGTTGCGGAGAGCTGCGGGAAGGGCGTCGGTGACAAGAAACTCGACCCAGCGAAAGGTGGGATTGTAATTGAGGGCAGCACTGGGCTCAATGGTGCCCTCTGCTCTCAAGATATCTTGCACCATAGCAAGGGTGATGGATTCGTTTAATGGAAGATTCGACAAAGTCCTTGCGGTAGAAGCCATGAAAGCTCCTTTCCCGTTAGCGCCGGTCAGAACCGAGAATATTAAGAGATGAGAATAATCGCCCCTATCAATTCCTCCGTATTCTACGCTATATTTTGGCATTTCCTCTAAAGAACCCCTTAGTATTTGCGAGGATAATGAACATCGAAGAGGAAGAGTGGAATGGCGAGGCGGAAATGGGGGATCTCGCCTATGAATCAAACGCACACGGAATCGAATACGGATCCTGTAACCCTTGAACCCAAAGTGGTATCGCTCGATGCCGATAAGGGACGCAGTCAAGGTGTTTTGGTGGTGGGATTTGCCTGTGCTTTGTTTGCGGTGTGTGCAACCTTTGGTGCAGCCTCTTTGCATCCCATGGAGCTCGGTTTAGTGGGCACCCGCTTTTTCGTGGATGTGCTTATCATCGGCTGTGCGCTTTTGTGGTTGGTAGCGCTTCGTTGTTTTGCCCGTCCGTTTTCATCGCCGGCGGGCATCATGGCACTCTTAGTCATTGCGTCTGTTGGCACTGTTTTATGCCCGATTCTTCTCAGTACCCCTTGGTGGATGGTGGGAATTCCTGGCGTATCTGGTGGATGCGTTGCTCTCATTTTTCTATGGTGGTCCCATGCCTGTACGGTCGGCAGAAAAAGCCTCGGCTTGATTTTGTCTGAGGCGGTTATTGTGGCGGCTGCTGCTTTGGTTGCCGCCAGCTTTACGCCTGATCACTTGCTTCCTATGGATTATCTGCGGGATATGGCGGCTCTTGCTGCTTGCTTGCTGCTGCTGTTTGTTCACAACGATCGTCGAGATGTCTTGCTTAGAGTGAGTATTGCTGAGTCTCGTGAGCGTCGCCGTGACCGTGTCTATAGTCGATTAGGGGAATTTAACTACTTTACCATCGGGGTAGTGATTGGGGTTGACGGCGGTCTTTGGTATCTCATGGAAGGGGGAAGCGTTGCTGCCGCTTCGGTTTCACCCATCCTCATATTTGGCGCTGCTCTTTTGTGTGCCGCCATCATTTTGATGGTGAGTTACACCTCGCGACGATTTGATGTAGAGCGCGTGAGTAAAGACTATTTAACTGCCGCACTTGCTTGTGGGTACCTCTGCATGCCACTCGTGCATGGTATGGGATTTGTCGTGATCTACGGTTATTTGGTAACCGTGATTTTTCTCCAGCTGCTTATTGTGTTTATGGCAGGAGCCGAGCTCGTGCGCTTTGAGCAGCTCTCTCCCCTCTATAGCTATACCGAAATTACCTACACCGTGGTGGGCGCCCTTCTAGGCTCGGCAGTAATGGCTCTCGTGGATTATCTGTTTCCGGTGGATGCGGTCATTGTAGGAACCAGTGCGGTCGTGCTCTATATGACGTTTGCCCAGGTACAGCTTAACCGTGTTTCATTCCCTGAGGATTGGGTAGATGAAAACGTAACCGGTGTCGAAGAGGATTTGGCCGGGGAATCGAGTTTTGGGCCTACACAGCCTGGGGTACTCCTTGCTCAGGGAGGCAGTGAAGGAGCTGAGCTAGCTGTCCTAGATGATGGGGAAGCGGAGGGCGCGACGGATGATAAGTTCATTCCTGCGGGATCCTATCTTCGCCAACGCTTAGACGCCGTTGCGTCTCATTATGGGCTCTCGCCGCGACAGACAGAGATCCTTTCGCTTTTGGCCCGAGGCCGTGATACCTACTACATCATGGAGCACTTCACCATCTCGCGAGCGACGGCAAAAACCCATGTCTACAACATCTATCGCAAATTGGATATTCATTCGCGTCAAGAGCTTTTTGATCTTTTGGAGCGAGATGATTTTCCGGAATCCTAATGAGCACATAGGGATGCCGATCGGATTTAGTATTTGAGCTTAGACGAAGTATGATGCGAGGCACGAAACGTAGCGTTTCATGCCTCGCATTGGATTCCATGCCGGCGAATATCGGGTTCATGGTCGATGTGCTAGGTTTTTCCGATGTATTTTCGGCGTTGTGCATGAGGGCGACGCAGTTTCTTGGGAATTCATCCAATATCACCCTCGGGTTATTTTCGGTAAGATTAACGCGATGGGATGTGTGTTTTTCATCCTAGCTTCTCAAGAGAAGCCAGGATGAAGAATAAGGCAGGCATGTTGCATCTTTCTTGAGGGCGCAAAAGCGCTCAAACTCGTTATGTATAACGAAAGGATTTTCAATGGCACAAGAAAGAAGTGCAGGTGCGTCTTGGGGGACATTCATCATTGTTCTGATTGCCGGCATCGCCTACTCGGTTTCGCTCATGGCAATTCCTACTGCAATGGTTTATGTTGCCGCATCATTTGGTAATGATATGGTGGGTGCTGGATGGCTGATGTCTTGGAACTCAGTGGCTGGCACGATCCTGGCATTCTTCACGGCATCTATTCAATCAAAAATTGGTCCTAAGAACATGCTGATCATTGCCTTGGCATGCATTCTTGTCTCTGACGTGATGGTGGTTATGTCCACCGATATTACCCTGGCCTTTGTGGGCCGCTTCATCTTCGGCTTTGCGAATGGTCTGATTGCTACTGCTGGTCCGACCTTTGTAACGATCCTCTTTAGTGATCCTACCAAGCGTGGTATGCCGAATGCTATTTGGTCTATGTGGATTGCCCTGGGCGGGATCCTCATCAACTTCATTGCTCCGTTCTTGATGGCTCCGAACCCGGAGGCTGGCGTTAACTTCTTGACCGGTGGCCCGAACATGGATTGGCATCCGCTGTTCTACTTCGGCATTGCCATTGCTGTGGTGGCGCTGATCTTGGTGTTGGTTGGCATTCGTATCCCGAAGCAAGAAGTTATGGACGTGGTTTCTGGTTCTGGCAATGTCAAAATTTCCGATGCCTTTAAGAACGGCTATGTGTGGCTGTGCTTTGTGATGATGATCTGCTTCGCCTTTGCCTTCTCTTGCTACACCAGCGAAGTTGTAGCCTACTTCCAGGCAGAGGTGGGTATGGATCCGGCTGCGGCTCAAAGCTGGAATGGCATCTTGAACATCATTGGTATTGTGGCAGGTCTGATTATTGGTGCCATCTTGAACAAGGTTAACGATCATACGAAGGTCTTGGTTGTGATCTTCGTTCTGACTGTTATTGCTTGCGCTTTGATGTTTGCCTTTAGCATGGAAACGCTGGCGCTGGTATCGATGTTCTTCTTCGGCTTGGCTGTGAACATGGTAGTTCCCACGATCTTCACGAATGTGCAGTGGGTTTCCAGCAGCCCTGCCGTTATCGCTGCTGCGTTTGGCATCTGCGCTATCGCTTCCAACGGTGGCGGTATTCCGGCTGCTCCTATCATGGGTGCCATGCTTGAGTCCGGTGCTTCCTGGGCGATGCTGGGTGTGCCGCCTGCTATCGTTGCTGCGGTTGGTCTGGTATGCGCCATTGTCTTCAGCGTAAAGCTGGGTAAGGTCTCTCGCGCTGGTATTGCTGCGGCCCGCCAGGCTGACGGTGAATAAGACGTCACCAAGGAGTGTTGGTTTCAGGCCTTAAGGCTCGCGTGAGTTCGACGAAACATTAGGCTTTAGACAAGCTGACAAGAATTGCGGGGGTTGTCTCTTCGGAGGCAACCCCTTTTTCATGGGCTAATCCGTGGTCTCGGCGGGGAGTTTGAGCGCTTAGGGGGTCGTCTCAAGGCTGCTCCATTGAGGGCGTTATTGCCTTGGATGTAGGGGCCTCTGGATATTTACGGACGGGCCCCATGTTCCATTGAGACCTGACTCAGACCTATTCCATCGAGGACGCTGGTGCCTTGGAGAGAAGGAACTCGGGGCGGTTGTAGGCTCGCTCATATACAGTCCTCGAGTCAGGGTAGTGTGCATCTTTCTTCCTATGTTACGTCAGTGTGAGAAAAGGTAGAGATGGATGAAGTCTGATAGTGGTGTATGCCCTTTATGTACGCTTCTGAATAGTTTTACTTGCGTACTATTACCTAGCATAAAAGGCCAGTTCAAAGCATACAACTCCGGGTATGACGCGAGGGTATAGCACCTATTCCTGATGGTTTCAGACCTCATGGCCGATTTTCCGAGCCCCCTATTCTTTTTAGAGTGAAAACCAAGGACAGACCTCGAAATGAGTGTCGTCGAAGTTGCACGACGAAGGCTCATCGGAGGAAAAGGTCTGTCAAAGCACGAGCTATTTCTCATCTGCAAGGGGGTGGAGGAACGAGAAATAGTAGATGGTCTCCAAGCCCGTCTCGCCTGGGCAAAAGGTTACCTGCCTTTTCCTTTTACCTAGCGACACCCTTGGGACCTATGAGTCACGGTACAAAGAAAATTTTGTACTTGAGAGCCATCTTTAATGGCATCGATTCATGAGGAGAGAGACTATGAGTGAAGACAAGCTGAACGCCGAGGCCGTTATCGCGACGGAGGTTGAAGAAGTCTTCAGCGATGGCAAGACTGCCAATATCGCTGGTGGCGAGTTAGCCTCTGATAGCGAGCAGATCGGCGACAGCGTCCGTAAGGCAGGTATTGCCTACGGTATGCCCTACAACAATACCTACAACTTCGATTTATATCCGGCTAAGGCCCGCTGGCAAGAAGGGGACTTGACCGCTACCCGTACCACCATGTGGTCGGGCCCGGGCTGCCATTCTGGTTGCCAAATCATTTTCTACACAGACAAAGATGGTCGTCTGGTAAAGACCGAAGGTGACCCCAACTCACCGCTTTCTGGTGGTCGTCTGTGCATGCGTTGTCTGGAACTCACCCAAATGGTGAACAATGAGCGCCGTTTGACCTACCCGGTAAAGCGCGCTGGTGAGCGTGGCGAGGGCAAGTGGCAGCGCATCACTTGGGATGAAGCCTATGACATGATCATCGAGAATGTTCATCGCATTCAAAAAGAGTATGGTCCTGAGTCCATCGTATCCATGATTGGTACCGGCCGTAACGTATCTCAGGCTATTGCTCACAACCAATATGCCAACTTCGGCGGCGCAGACCTTACTTTGTGCTTCCTCTCTGGTGACTCTTGCATGCTGCCCCGTACGGCTCTGTGCTACGTCATCATGGGCAACCAATGGGTCGCTGACTTCTCTCAGTTCCGCGCTCATCGCTATGAGGCTGATCCTGAGTATGTACTTCCTGAGGTTTGCATCATCTGGGGCACGAACCCCGTTGTTTGCAACTCTGACGCCTTCTTGGGTCACTGGATTGTTGAGGCCATGAAGCGTGGCACCAAGCTCATCACGGTGGACCCGCAACTTACCTGGATTGCTTCTCGCTCTGAGATGTGGCTGCGCCTGCGCCCCGGCACTGATGCTGCTTTGGCGCTCGCCATGATGAACGTCATCATTGCGGAAGATCTCTATGACCATGAGTTTGTTGAGAAGTGGTGCTATGGCTTTGAGGCCTTGGCTGAGCGCGTCAAAGAGTATCCGCCTTCAAAGGTAGCCGAGATCACCTGGATCCCGGAGGATCAGATCATCGAAGCTGCTCGTATGTATGCCAAGGCAAAGCCTGCAACGGTGCAGTGGGGTCTGGCCGTAGACATGGCCAAGATCGGTGTTATCACCGCCCATGCCCTTGCTTGCTTGGTAGGCATCACCGGCAACATCGATATCCCTGGTGGTAACGTCTTGGTAGACCAGGCTGCAAGCCTCGAGTTCGGCTATAACTCCGGCATCTGGGAGCTTGAGGGTACCGACATGGTCTCCATGCGCCTGGGTGTGGATCGCTATCCGCTGAAGAAGTACGGCTTTACGGCTTCTTCTCAGGCTGACGCTATTCTTCAAGCTATTGAGACCGAAGAGCCCCGCCCGGTAAAGATGCTCTGGATTGAGTCTGCTAACCCCATTGCCAACATGGGTCAAGACGCTCCTCGTCTCTATCGTGCTCTAAAGACCATCGACTTCTTTGTGGTAGAAGACCTCTTCATTACCCCTACGGCTGTGGCCTTTGCTGACTTGGTTATTCCTTGTGCCATGTCTCCGGAGCGTGACTGCATCCGCGTATGGTTTGATCCGCTGCGTACCTTAACCAAGGCCTGCTCACAGTATGGTGAGTGCAAGTCTGACGAAGAGATCATGATTGGCCTGGGTCACAAGATTGCTCCCGAGCGCTGGCCTGAGTTTGTCACCGATGACCGCTCTTACATGGACTGGCGTTTGGCTCGCGATGGTGTGTTGGATACCGACGGTACCCAGATGACCATGACCAAGGTCGAAGACGAATACCAGGGCATGTGGTATCACAAGTTCCGTTATAAGAAGTATGAGATTGGTGGTCTGCGCCCCGATGGACAGCCCGGCTTCATGACGCCTACTGGTCGCTATGAGCTCTACTGCACGCTCTTTGCTGCCTTTGGCGATGATCCGCTGCCTTACTATCAAGAGCCGCCCACATCTCCGGTAGCAACCCCTGAGTTGGCTGAGAAGTACCCCTATGTACTCACCACCGGCAAGCGCTCCTTTGAGTTCTTCCATTCTGAGTGGCGCCAGCCTGAGACCATCTCTCGTCAGCTCCATCCCGATCCAATGTTTGACATCCATCCTGATACCGCTGCTAAGCACGGCATCATTGATGGGGACTGGGTCTGGATTGAAAACCAGATGGGCAAGATGAAGCAGCGTGCTCGCCTGAATCCCTCGCTTGATCCGCGTGTGGTCTCCACCGAGCATGGCTGGTGGTTCCCCGAGCGCGAGCCTGCAGAGCCGAGCCTCTTTGGCGTATTTGACTGCAACCCCAACAACTTGATCCCGCAGTGTGAAAACGGCACGAACGGCTATGGTGCTCCCATCAAGTGCGGCATGTGCACGGTCTATAAGGTCACGCCAGAAAACGACAAGCCCGAAGATCAGCCCACCTATCAGGTGTGCACCACCGGCTACACCCATGGCAAGACCCATATCTCTGACAAGCCGAGCTTCTATGATGGCTGGACGCCTGACTATGAGCCCACCGAAGGCTTCTTCGATATCGAAGAGTACTGGAAAACTCATACGCGCAAGTAGCGCCCGAACAACTCTTAGAAATTACTGAGCGGTGGGTGCATAAGGCAGTACAAACCTTAGACACCCACCAAAGAGAGGTGGATAGAGAATGGATAAGGGTCAATACGGTCTGTTCATTGACTACGAATTCTGCTCGGGCTGCAACGCTTGTGTGACGGCCTGCAAGATGGAACATCAAATGCCTGAGCAAGACTTCGGTATCGTACTGTTACAAGATGGTCCGCGAGAGTGCAGCGATGGCAAGTGGGAGTACAACTACCTGCCCATGCCCACTCATCTGTGCGACCTGTGCGAAGAGCGCGTAGCTCAAGGCAAACTTCCTACCTGTGTACATCACTGCCAGGATGCCGTCATCGTCTATGGCACGGTGGAAGAGCTGGCCAAGAAGGCCAACGAAGCTGCCAAGAGTGACATTGTGATCTATGTGCGCTAATCGCTAGATAGCGCGACCTAGCCCAAGGTGCCCCAACCCTGTTGGTTGGGGGAGGGGCACCGGGTTTCTTAGAGGGATGGTTTAAGGAAGGGAGCGACTATGTCGAAATGTGGCTATGCCTGTATGAATTGTGGCAAATGTCGCGGAATCCTTCCAAAACCAATTCTTGTTCCGAAATGCTTGAGCTGTGGTCACGAGAATCCCTTTGGCAGTGAGACTTGTGAGGCCTGTGGTGCCTCCTTGGAGCTCAAACCAGGAATCACCAATACCATTGGCAAACCAATTACGGGATAAGAAGCACGTTAGCTGTTGCCTCAGAAGCCCCACCTAAACCATTGTTTGGTAAGGAGCCCGTTTATGATTGACAAATATCAATACGTGCGCGTTGCCTATACGGGCTATCTGGAAGACGGCACCGTTTTCGACAGTAGTGAAGAAAATGGTCCGATGGAGTTTCAAACCTACTGTGGCCAAGTCATTCAAGGCATTGACGATGCGGTTATGAGTATGGAGGTAGGACAAAATGAGCGAGTTCGCATTCCTGCTGAGTTCGCCTATGGGGTCTACGATGAGCGAAACATCCAGAAGCGCGACTTGGCCTATGTGCCTAATGCGGATCAATTACCCGTTGGGCAATACATCAACTTTGTAGGTCCTGCCGGCCAGAAGGTGCCAGCTAAAGTACTGAAGATCGAAGATGGATTTGTCTATCTTGATTTCAATCATAAGCTCGCCGGTAAGAATCTCGTCTATGACCTGGAAGTGGTTGAACTACTTCCGAAAAAGACGCGTCGGACGCCCATTAGTTCCTATGGAGCCATGGCGCGTACGGCCGATACAAGCCCGGTTCAAGAAGAACTTGTGTTTAATAACTTCCTCGACAATATGGGTATTACCCCTGAGGACGTGGCTAAGGCGGATCTTGAGCGCCGTAAGCGTAATGGGGAAGTGGAAGAGTAATCGGTAATCGTTGGAGTAAAAGCCAACGCCGAGCGGCATCTTAAGGGGCGTAAAACAGCCCGAGATGCTGACATAACGCTCGAGAACGTGAGTGTTATGAATAGAAAGTTGGTTGCAAGTAACGCAACCCCGCTTGGTTACTGCACAAAACCAGGTGGTGTATCTCGCAAGAGATACAACGAGCCTAAGAAGGAGAAGTGTTATGTGTTTTAGACCCTCAGAAATTTCTTTACCGGTAAAGTGCCCTGAGTGCGGCATTATGAATGATCCTGGCACGACGGTATGCAAGAGCTGCGGCAAAGAGCTTCCGCAAGCTGGTGGCATGCCTGGTATGCCTGGTGCTGGTGCTCCTGGCGCCCCGGCTGCCCCTGGTGCTCCCGGTGCTCCGGCGGCTCCTGGCGCTCCTGCTGCCCCCGGCGCCCCGAAGGCTCCTGGTCAATAAGTAATATCGGTTTCACCCCGAGAAGGGAAGAGCTGTTGTGGTGGCAGCCTTCCCGTACAAAACGGGTTGGGGCTTCGGCTCCAACCCGTTTCTTTGTGTTTAGGGGGGAGATGAATGGGTGGCGCACTGGTCGCAGGCTCCCCTTAAATTGCATCTCCTGAGTACATCTATGTGGCTAGTAAGGGTACCTAGTAAAACTACCTGCTAGAGGAGCAGCGGAAATTCAGCTGTCATAAAAAAGAGGCCGAAGCGGATGCTTCGGCCTCTGACTAGCTACTAGCTTATGAGACTACCACTGTTTATTTCCCGAGGTCCGGATGGAGGAGGGAAGGAGCGGCACCAAGAAGCAGGCGCGTGTAGTCATCGGTGGGATTGTCAAAGATCTGCTCAGCAGTGCCTTCTTCAACAATCAAACCGCCGTTCATAACGACAATGCGGTCCGAAATGTAGCGCACGGTTTGAATGTCGTGGCTAATAAAGACCATGGCCAAACCCAGTTCCTTCTTCAGGTCCATCAACAGATTGAGGATCTGAGCACGAACAGATACGTCAAGGGCTGAGGTAGGCTCGTCAGCAATGATGGCGTCAGGCTTCAATGACAGCGCACGGGCGATAGCCACACGCTGACGTTGACCACCGGACATCTGACCAGGCAGTGCATCCAGAACAGACTCAGGCAAACCGACCATTTCAATGAGTTCATGGACGCGCTTTTCGCGAGAAGCTTTGTCGCCTACGTTATGAACCACCATGGGATCCATTAACTGGTCGTGAATGCTCATGCGGGCATTCAAAGCCGTAGCCGGATCCTGGAACACTACAGAAATAACGCGGCCGATAACCCGACGGTCGGCAGCGGTACGGTTGGTTACGTCCTTGCCCTTGAAGAACACGCGTCCTTCGGTGGGCTTCTGGAGGCCGCACATAACGTTGGCGGTGGTGGACTTGCCGCAACCGGATTCGCCTACGATACCGATGGTTTCGCCGGGCATAAGCTTGAGGGTAAGACCCTTTACGGCCTGCACCTTATTGGGGTGCAGAATTGAGCCAGTACGGGTTTTAAACGTCACCTTAATATCATCAAGGAAAATGATAGGTACGTTGGGGTCCGTTTCGGGAATGTCTGTCGCTTCGGGGTCTAACTCGGGAGGAAGCGTGTCCGCTTTGAATTCTTTGGCGGCCTGGGCCTCTTCCTGCGCCGTGGGCGTTTTGGTCTCATTCATGATTTCGTTTTCACTCATAGCAGCGGACCTCCTGGAACATAGGGCTCAATGTCGAGGCGCTTGAGCTCGCTGTCAGGCAACTCGGCATAATAGTGATCGGTTCCGCCGTAGCGCTTGAGTACAGGACGGATGCTAGACACCTTGTCGGGATGGCTTGAACGCGGCGTAAAGCGGTCGCCCTCGGGGAAGTCCTTCGGGCTGGGCACCGTACCCGGTACCTGATGGAGACGATCGCCGCCGGCTTCGATGGAAAGTACCGAACCCAACAAGCCGCGCGTATATTCGTGGATGGGGTTGGTAAGAATATCCTTGACCGGGCCCTGTTCCACTACTTGGCCTGCGTACATAACCGTAATGGAGTTAGCAACTTCGGCTACCAAGGCTAAGTCGTGGCTTACAAACACCATGGCAAAGCCCAGTTCCTCCTGCAGCTTGTTCAGCAGATCAACTACCTGCTTTTGTACGGTTACGTCAAGAGCAGTGGTGGGCTCGTCGGCAATGATAACTTTCGGGTCACGCGTGAGTGCCATAGCAATGAGTACACGCTGACGTTGGCCACCAGAGAGCTCGTGAGGATAGGAATCCAGCGTACGCTTCGGGTCGAGACCTACCAATTCCAAAAGCTCCTCGGCAGAGCGCGTACCACCACGCTTGGTGAGCTGCTTCATTTGAGCACGAATCAGCATTGAGGGGTTCAGGGATGAAAGCGCGTCCTGATAGATCATGGAAATCTCGCGACCGCGCAGTTCGTTCATTTCGCGCTCGGACAGGGTAAGAAGATTACGACCCTCATAGAGGATTTCGCCAGAGATCTGAGCCTTCTTATCCAACAGACCCATGATAGCTAGAGAGGTAATGGACTTACCGCAGCCAGACTCACCTACAAGGCCCATGGTTTGGTGGGGACGAACAACAAAGCTGACGTGGTCGACTACGTTGACGTCTCCGTGGCGGGGGAACTTGATGCAAAGATCTTTCACTTCAAGGATAGGGGGTACGTCGGTCTTCGCTTCGAAGCGATCCGTTCGCTTTCCTTCCATCTCTTTTAAGCGGGCAAGACGCTTCTCGAGCATTTCTGCCTGAGCAGCATAGGCGAGCTTCGGATCAGCAACCATGCGGTCAGCTTCACGCTCGGAGTTGAGCTTGTCGTCGCCAGCCTGGATGGGGGCTGAGGGAGCTGCGGCCAAGGCGTCGGTCATGCCCTCAGAAAGAATGTTCAGGCACAGTACCGTGATCATGATGGCCAAGCCCGGGAACAGCGCTTGCCACCAGCGACCCGCTAACACGCCGTCGCGGGCGTCCGAGAGGATATTGCCCCAGGTGGGGGTAGGCTCGGGAATGCCGGCCGAGATGAAGGACAGTGAAGCCTCAAAAACGATAGCGTCTGCAACCAACACGATGGTAAATACCATAACCGGTGCAATGCAGTTACGCACTACGTGCTTTGTGAGGATCCACGGTGCCTTGGCGCCGGAAACGATAACGGCGCGGACATAGTCTTGGTTGTATTCGCTCATCACGTTAGCGCGTACGATACGGGCAATTTGTGGGATATACAAAAAGCCGATGGCGAAAATGATGGAGGGCAGTGAGTTGCCGAACACGATAACGAAGGTGGCGGCCAAAGCAATGCCCGGGAAGGACATGATGATGTCCAGGATACGCATGATGATGTTGGAGATCCAGGAGCGGGTTACCGCCGCAAGAGCACCAATGATGGAGCCGAAAACCAACGCAAAGGCGGTGGCGCCAAGACCAATGACTAGCGAGTAGCGCGCGCCATACATCATGCGGGAGAGAACGTCACGGCCCTTGTCGTCGGTGCCAAAGAGGAATTCAGCATCGGGAGCTTGGCGAGCCGTAAAGATCTCCAAGGGATTGTGGGGGGCTAAGAAGTTAGCAAAAACAGCAATAAGTACGATGAGGATCAAAATAATCAGGGAGATACGGGCGCCGATAGACATGTTCTTCCAGCGACGGAACCGTACTTTACCCTCCAGTTTCTGAGTAGTCTTTTCGCGTAATTTCACCATGGTGCTACACCGTCCTAATGCGTGGATCGATCAGGATATAGAGCATATCCACGATGATGTTGATAATGATGAAGGCTACTGCCACGCAAAGTACGACACCCTGTACGAGCATTACGTAGTTGGATTGGATGCCGGAAAGGATGGCCATACCCATGCCGGGGAGGTTGAAGATAACCTCAATAATGACGGCGCCACCGATCAGGTAACCAATGCGAAGACCTAACACCGTAACCGGGGTAATAAGGGCGTTGCGCAATACGTTGCGGGCAATCACAACGGGCTTCGGAATACCAAAACCCATAGCGGTACGTACGTAGTCTTTGTCCAGTTCCTCAACCATGGAGGTACGTACTACACGGGTGAGTTGGCCTGTTACCGGAACCGCCAGGGAAATTGCGGGAAGCGCCATACGGGCGAGCCAGCCGCTGGGGTCGGTAAAGAAGTCAGGGAGGCGACCTGAAGCAGGTAGCATATGCAGGTTGGTAGAGAACAGCAAGATCAAAAGTACCGCCAACCAGAAGGACGGTGTTGCGATGCAGGCAATAGAGAAAATACGAATGATTTGGTCAGGCCAACGATCGCGATAGAGAGCAGAGATAACACCCAGGATAACAGCGAAAAATACAGCAATGATCAAACCCATGAAGGTGAGTTGTAGCGTAACCGGCAGAGCTTGAGCGACGCGCTCGGCTACAGAAGCATTGCTGGCACCATAGGAGCCTAAGTCTCCCTGGACGAGTCCCGCCATAAAGTTGCCGTATTGCACAATTACCGGATCATCTAGTCCATGTTCTTCGCGGTAGGCTTGCGCCTGAGCTTCGGTGGCATTTTCGCCCAAGACCGAATAGGCTTGGTCGATGGGTGAAAGTGACATGATGAAGAAGACGAGGATAGTGACGCCGATGACCATAACGGGCAACCAAAGTATGCGGTTACCGATCAATCGGAGCAGATTGTTCACCGTACCCTCCTTTCCTGTGAGGGCCGCGAAACCCGCGTCCCGATTTCCATGAAGTGCTGCATCTTTTCCCTAATGGATCCCCCTGCAGCTAATGGCTTTATTGTATACGATTGGCCCATGGGCACAGTGTAGAATTCGCCGTCATCAGAGCGTTATAAGAGAATTCTTGGGGGTGATGTTTTGGTGGCACCCGTAACGTTTTTATGGCAATAAAAAACGCACCCACCGAAGTGGGTGCGCGCCTTAGACAGAGATGTCAAAGGATAACTATTTCTCCAGAGGAGTGGTGCCCAAGAAGACAAGACCCGTGGTGGAAATAGGAGCGAAGTCCTCGAGCTGCTCAGCATAGTAGCCCGTAGAAGTCTCGCGATGGAACAGCGGATACAGCGGAACGTTCTCGGCAATGATGTCGAAGCACTGGTTCCAGATTTCCTGCTGCTTGGCGGCGTCGCCCTCTTCGCGAGCGCTCTGGAGCAGAGTGTTGAGCTCGGTCCACTCCGGGGTGCCCTTCCAGCAGCTGCGGCCCTGGGTCCAAACGTTGTCGCCGTACCACCAGGTCATGAGTAGGTCGGGGTCGTTGCCGAAGCAAGACGGATCGCCCGGGGTCAGCATAACGTCGTAGGGGAGAATGCTGTCGGAGGGTGCCAAAGCAGCCCAGTCGATCTTGGTCTCGTTGATGTTGGCGGTAACGCCTACAGCACCCAAGTCTTCCTTGATCTGAGCGGCAAGAGCGTTAACCCAGTTGTTGTTGACCATGAGGTCGAAGGTGAGGTTAGAAACGCCAGCTTCACTCAGCAACTGCTTTGCCTTCTCGGGGTCATGGGTGTAGACCGTAGAAGCGCGATGATAGTTGCTGTAAGCCTCAGGCAGGAAGCTGGTAACCGGGTTGGCATGGCCAGCCATTTGGTTAGCAATAAGCTTCTCGATGTCGAGGGCATAGAAGAACGCCTGACGAACGCGAACGTCGTCGAAAGGAGCCTTCTTGGTGTTGAACATGAGGAAGGGCAGAGCGAAGCCCGGCACATATTCAACCTCAGCGCCAGCAGCAGCCACGGTCTGCTCGTTGGCATCGGGCACAGACTCGATAGCCAAAACGGAACCGTCGGTGATGGCGGTGGTACGAGCGGTGCCGTCCAGAAGAACGTTCCACTCCATTTCCTCACAGGTGGCCGGATAGGCACCGTTGTACTCGGGGTTGGGGACGAACTTGATAACGCCACCCTCATCGCCATTGATGCTGTCGTACTTCCAGGGACCAGAACCGATAGGCATGGTCTTGAGCTGATCTTCGGTCAGAGCAGCGGGGAAGACTTTAACCACAGACAGACGACCCTTGAGCAGAGACTCGAAGGGGTACTTCAGCGTAAAGACAACGGTCTTGTCGTCCTTTGTAGCAACGGTATCGATGAATTCCAGGAATGCACCATAGGTGGCATCAGCCATGTTCTTCTCGAAAGCATTCGCTACGTCAGCTGCGGTAACGTCAGAACCGTCAGAGAACTTTGCGCCTTCGCGCAGGGTTACCTCATAGGTGGTGTCGTTTACCTTGGTGGGCTCATCGGCGGCCAGAGCTTTGTAGGTGGTGTAGTTGTGCAGGTCGAGGTCATAGAGGCCCTCAAAGACATGCCACGTAGCAGCCAACATCAAAGCGGAGCTGTTGCCAATGGGGTTTACATTGGTCGAGCTGTAAGCAGCAGCAGCGGTGATAGCCTTAGCAGGCGTGCTGCTGGCCGCAGCGCCGGAATCGGAAGAGCCCGATTCGACCTTCTTGTCGTCGCCACCGCCGCAGCCGCTCAAAGTGAGCGCAGCGAGAGCGCCAGTTGCCGCGGTGCCGGCGAGGAAGCCGCGACGAGTTAACTTTTGATCCATGTTATCCCTCCAGAGATGGTCAAGCGGAGCGCCGGCTCCGCGTGCATGCCACTACACATACTATGTCCATGCATGCATGGGTTGTATTATCCGCGAATTGAGACCATCTGTGAAGAGAGCGAATTGGTAACAATGCTTCATCAACAGCGTTCTTCCACATATCAACTGAGATTTGTCACTAAATTTGCTTAAGGTTGTAGGGAATCGGTAAAAGGAATTAGGGTGTTTTGAGGAAATGGCGTACCCTGAGACCTGCAAAGAAAAGTGAGCGCTAACGGGGGGTTTACGCTCGGGTGCTATTCCGGGCATGGTTGTGGTGGTTTTGAGCAGAACTTACGCGCGAATTGAGGTTTCTTCCGGCTCCTTCAACCGGCCTTCGAATTCAGACCAAGGAACGATGAGCGCACTGGTAGGATGAGTGCTGTTATGTCTGACCCGAATCATCTTTTAAAGAGGGGGCTCTATGGCAAGAGAATTAAAGTCAATGGACGGCAATAACGCTGCTGCCCATGTCTCTTACGCATTCACGGAGGTCGCGGGAATTTATCCCATTACTCCGTCAAGTCCTATGGCAGACTTTGTGGACCAATGGTCAGCAGCCGGACGTAAGAATATCTTCGGCACGACGGTCCAAGTATGCGAAATGCAATCAGAAGCTGGTGCTGCAGGTGCAGTGCATGGCTCCTTAACGGCGGGTGCGCTCACTACTACGTATACCGCCTCCCAGGGATTACTCCTCATGATCCCTAATATGTACAAAATTGCAGCGGAACAACTTCCGTCTGTCTTCCATGTAAGTGCTCGTACGGTTTCTACCCAAGCACTTAATATCTTTGGCGATCATTCTGATGTCATGGCTTGCCGTCAAACCGGCTTCGCTATGTTGGCTGAAGGTAATGTGCAAGAGGTCATGGACTTGTCGGCTGTAGCTCACTTAGCGGCCATCGAGGGTTCTGTGCCCTTCATTAACTTCTTTGACGGATTCCGTACCTCCCATGAAGTGCAAAAGATTGCGGTGTGGGATTACGAAGATTTGGCTGCAATGTGCGACATGGATGCGGTACAGGCGTTCCGCGACCATGCGTTAAGCCCGGAGCATCCGGCTATGCGCGGCTCTCATGAGAATGGCGACATCTTCTTCCAGCACCGTGAGTCCTGCAACGGTGTCTATGATGCGCTTCCTGCTATTGTGGAAAGCTGCATGGAGCGCGTTAATGAGCGCATTGGCACCGACTATCAGTTGTTTAACTACTATGGTGCTCCCGATGCCGATCGCGTCATCGTGGCCATGGGCTCGTTCTGCGACGTTTGCGAAGAGGTTATCGATTACCTCAATGCTCAAGGTCAAAAGACTGGCTTGGTAAAGGTGCGTTTGTATCGCCCCTTCGTAACCGAGAAATTTGTGGCCGCATTGCCTGAAACGGTGCAAAAGATTGCGGTCATGGATCGCACCAAAGAGCCGGGTGCTATTGGCGAGCCGCTTTATATGGATGTCGTCAACGCTTTGGCTGTGGAAGGCCGCTCTATTCCTGTTGTGGTGGGTGGTCGCTATGGCTTAGGCTCCAAGGACACGCCGCCTTCTTCGGTGTTCGCTATTTTCGAAGAGCTGGCGAAGGATGTCCCGCGTCGCGAGTTCACCGTTGGTATTGTTGACGACGTGACCAATCTCTCCTTGCCGGAAAAGCCGGCGCCGGATACTGCTGCTCCGGGCACCATTGAATGCAAGTTCTGGGGTCTGGGTGGCGATGGCACGGTAGGCGCCAATAAGAACTCCATCAAGATTATTGGCGACCATACTGATAAATATGTACAGGCTTACTTCCAGTATGACTCCAAGAAGACCGGTGGCGTGACTATCAGCCACTTGCGCTTCGGCGATGCTCCTATTCGCAGCCCTTACTATGTGAATAAGGCGGACTTTGTGGCATGCCACAATCCTTCCTACGTCACCAAGGGTTTCCGTA
>CAJUNI010000018.1:0-14276 GCA_910587945.1 uncultured Parvibacter sp. | reverse complement strand
CGTCAAATGGATGCGGAAACCAAGCGCTATATTGCCGAGAACCAGATTCGTCTCTATGCCATTGACGCCATTGATTTGGCAGCCAAGATCGGCATGGGTAAGCGCACGAACACCATCTTACAATCGGCGTTCTTCTCTTTGGCGGCCGTTATGCCCCAAGAAGAGGCCATTGCCTATATGAAGGATGCGGCCACCCGTTCCTACCTCAAGAAGGGCCAAGACGTGGTAGATATGAACCACAAGGCCATCGAAGCGGGCGCCACTGCCTATCGTCAGGTAGAGGTACCGGCTGACTGGGCTACGGCCACCGACGATGAGGCTCCGGCTGCGCTGGCGGGTGATCCTGCGTTGGTGAAGATGGTGACCGAAATCATGGAGCCGGTGTCCCGCATGGATGGCGACTCTTTGCCAGTATCGGTGTTTGTGGGTCACGAGGATGGTCAGTTCCTCTTGGGTGCTTCGGCTTATGAGAAGCGCGGCGTTGCCGTTACGGTGCCGAGCTGGAATCCGGAGACCTGCATTCAGTGCAATCAGTGCTCCTTTGTATGCCCCCATGCTTGCATTCGTCCCTTCGCCTTAACCGAAACTGAAGCGGCGGCAGCTCCGGAGCAAACGAAGCTGGTGGCTGCACGCGGCAAGAATATGGATGGCATTTCCTATACCATCGCCATTTCCCCGCTGGACTGCATGGGTTGCACCTTGTGCGCTACTACCTGCCCGACCAATTCACTGGCTATGGAGCCCATCGCAGATACCCTCGATCAGCAGCCTGTCTTTGACTGGTGTGTGGCTGAAGTAAGCCGCAAGCCCGAACTGGAGGGCACCACCGTCAAGGCAAGCCAGTTCCGCGAGCCGCTCCTTGAGTTCTCCGGCTCCTGTGCAGGTTGTGCTGAGACCTCCTATGCGCGCCTCGTTACGCAACTCTTTGGTGATCGCATGTTTGTGGCCAACGCTACGGGTTGTTCTTCAATCTGGGGCGGTCCGGCTGCCACCTCGCCTTACAACATCAATAAGGATGGGCGCGGCCCGGCTTGGTGTAACTCGCTCTTCGAAGACAACGCTGAGTTTGGTCTGGGTATGCTTTTGGGCCATGAAGCAGCTCAGAGCAAAGTGCTGGCAGATACGGAAGCTCTGGTAGCTTTGGCAAGTGCTCCTGAGGCGTTGAAGGTGGCTGCCCAAGAGTGGAAAGAATCTCTCAATGATGCCGCAGCTTCTCGTCGCGCTGCTGATGCCTATGTGGCTGAGCTCAAGGGTGCCCTGGAAGCAGGAGATGCTGAGCTTGCTGCCGCTGCTCAAACGGTGTTGGATGGCTCTGATTATCTGGCCAAGAAGTCCGTTTGGATCTTTGGCGGCGACGGCTGGGCCTATGACATTGGCTATGGTGGTTTGGATCACGTACTGGCTTCTGGCAAAGACGTCAATATCTTCGTCTTTGACACCGAGGTCTATTCCAATACCGGCGGTCAAGCCTCTAAGGCCTCTAACATTGGCCAGGTGGCGCAGTTTGCCGCCTCGGGCAAGGACGTCAAGAAGAAGAGCTTAGCGGAACTAGCCATGAGCTATGGTTATGTCTATGTAGCTCAGGTAGCCATGGGCGCCAACCAAAGCCAAACCATTAAGGCTATTACGGAAGCGGAAGCTTATCCGGGACCGTCGCTCATTATTGGCTACTCTCCCTGTGAGATGCATTCTATTAAGGGCGGTATGGCCCAATGCCAGTCCGAGATGAAGCGTGCGGTGGATTGTGGTTACTGGAACCTGCTGCGCTTCAACCCGGCGGCGCCTCAAGGCAAGAAATTCACGCTGGACTCTAAAGAGCCGGCGGGTGGCTATCGCGACTTCCTTATGAATGAGGCACGCTACAGCCGCCTCACCCGGGAATTCCCCGAGCGTGCGGAAGAACTGTTTGAGGCCAATGAGGAAGAAGCCAAGGCTCGTTACGAGCATCTGGTTCGCTTGAAGGATCTCTACGCTGATCTCTAAGAGAGCCTCTCAGTAGGAACGAAGAGGGTGGTTGCCAGCAGTGGCGCCACCCTCTTTTTTGTTGTGGGAAAGGAGCGCTCAAGGCTTTTTGGGGCGAAGGTAAGAGCAGGATTTGTTCTGGCTGGGAGACTACTCTTGTTCTAAATGTGGGCACTACCCTTTAAAGGCGGCCTTCTTCAGGTTCTGGGGCATGGGCGGTTGAATGAAGAATTCTTCATACCAGAGCGTCAGGCAGAAAAGTGCCCAAATGCGTCTCATCCCATTACGCCGACCTTGACGATGCTCTTCTAGGAGCCGAAGGGCCTCTGTGCTATTAAAGAGTTGTTGAGCATGGGTGCTGGTAATAGTTTCGCGAACAAGGCTATACCAAGGGTCGGTTTTAAGCCACGAAGCTAGCGGTGTGAGAAAACCTTTCTTGGGCTGATTGGCTGCATAGGCAGGAAGGATATGACTTGCCGCCTGACGCAGAGCCCACTTTGTTTGGCCTTGATTGAGACGAAGTGATAGGGGTAACCGAGCGGCTACCGCCATAACTTCGCTATCTAAAAAGGGAACACGGAGCTCCAGGGATGCCGCCATAGACATTTTGTCTGCTTTCAAAAGAATATCTTCGGCAAGCCAAGTTTGGAGATCGGCCTGCTGGGTGGCAGCCACTTCATCGAGGGAGGCGGAGTCAGAAAAGCAGGGAGCCACTAAAGCGGCAGGAGAATAGGTTCCGCAGGAGCTGGTAGGCGGAGAGATGCAAGGATGTTCGGGGACGTGTCTTGAGCGACCTGAGGTTGATTGATGCCAGCTCTGGAGCTGCTCATGGTGTTGGGGAAGCAGGATTTCT
Organism: uncultured Parvibacter sp.; assembly: GCA_910587945.1. Classification (GTDB taxonomy): domain Bacteria; phylum Actinomycetota; class Coriobacteriia; order Coriobacteriales; family Eggerthellaceae; genus CAJUNI01. Next base: position 11,461 of record CAJUNI010000018.1, on the reverse strand, counting down.
AACTCTTCAGGAGAAAAGACATAGCTGGCGCGCCCATAGCGGCTGGGGAGATCGTAGCGCCCCCGCATGAGAAAGCGACGTCCGTGGAAGGGTGGCATCCGGGCGGCGAGGGAACCGAGGCTAAGACGCAGCGGCGCGGGTACCTTCATCCATCGATGATAGGGGATGCATTCTTGGTAGAGCGGATAGCCCCCAAAGAGTTCGTCGGCACCTTCGCCCGAGAGCACTACTTTGACTGACTCAGCGGCAAAATGAGTAAGAAACCAAAGTGGCACTGCTGAAGGATTTGGGAGCGGTTCATCGAGGGCATAGATGATGGAAGGAACGGCTTCAAAGAATGCTTGAGGCGTGATCATGCGCCCGTGAGCTTCAAGGCCACAGTCTTGGGCAAACCGCTGAGCCTCCTGAACTTCCGAACAGGTGGGCTCTGCGAACCCAACCGTGAAGGTTTGAAGGTTCATGGACTGAGAAGCGAGATAGGCAATAAGGGACGAGTCGACGCCGCTCGAGAGAAAACTCCCTACTTCCACATCGGCAATGGAGTGGGCAGCAACGGAGTCGTTGAGACTCTCAAGAATATGGGTCTGAGCCTCCTCGATGCCAAGATCTGGTTCTGGGCTGAATTGGGGTGCAGTCCAGCGGCTGAGGGTGAGTTCTCCTGATTGCCATTGGAGCCAATGGCCGGCGGGTAATTTGTAGATACCCTCAAACAGGGTTTCATGATCGGGAAGATATTCAAAGCTTAAGAAATGAGCGAGGCGAGATGAATTAGGGCATCGACGCACCTTGGGATGGGGAAGGATTCCTTTAATCTCTGAACCAAACACAAGACCCTGGCAGCTTTGATGGAGCGGGTTCGAAGAAAAGCCCAGGCCAAAGGGCGCCGAACTTGAAGGGGAGCTCGAGGGAGAAAGAGGCGCGAAGTAGAAGGGCTTGATGCCGAATCTATCGCGAGCAGCAAAGAGCTGCTTGTGCTTATTGTCCCAGATCACAAATGCAAACATACCCCGTAAGCGCGGCAATAGATCGGCTCCCCAAGCTTCAAAGCCATGAAGAATCACTTCTGAGTCAGTGTTGGTGTAAAAGTGATGCCCGGCAGCTTGCAGCTGGTTCCGTAATTCCTGATGGTTGTAAATTTCCCCATTGAAGCAGAGTACGAGGCTGCGATCTTCGTTGTAGAGGGGTTGGTCGCCTCCGGCAAGGTCGATGATTGCAAGACGACGAAACCCTAAGGCAATGGAATCATCCTGATAATAGCCTTCGCCGTCTGGGCCGCGATGAGCAATAGTGTCAGCCATGGTCCGTATCGTGGATTCCGAATCATAGGCGCCTTTATCAATGAATCCTACGAAGCCGCACATAGAGGACTCCTTTGGATCGGGGTAAAGTAAAGCGAGTCTCTTTGAGGAGCCCCTGAGGCAATTACTACGCGACGGGCAAGACAGGCGAGAGCATCAACTACCGTGCCATCGGTAAAAAATTGCACTCGTGCCCTTCCGGCCACAACGGAAAGCTCGGTGCATCCGAGTATCACCCCGTCACAACCTTGTGATATGAGGGATGCGACCGCTTGATGGAGGGTTGCGTGTAAGGTTGGGCTTTCGGGAGGGACTCCTTGTTTGACTTGAGCAATGAGATGATCGAGTCCGCGTTGTACTGAGGTGTCGGGATAGATGGCTGTAGCATGGAGCGGACCGAAGGCGCGGTCATAAAGGCGTTCTGTTTTTGTCCCTTGGGTACAGAGTACGCCCACTCGTTGCCAGCCCAAGCGGCTGCAATGCCAGGCGGTCTCAGCAATCATGGAAAGAAGGGGAATCGATACCGCGTCTCGTATAGCCTCTTCAAAAGCGTGAGCCGTGTTGCAGGGCATGGCTAAGAAGGAGCAGCCGTTGGCTTCTAGCTGATGTGCAAGGGCGGTGAGGGTGTCTGCAGGGTTGGCGACTGGAGCCGGTAAAGGTGGGAGACCTTCTTTCGAGTTGATTGCACTTCGGGGGAAGCGGCTAGGCTGGGTACGTGAAGGAGAATCGAATTGACATAGGTAGCTGGAGCGATCAGGGATGGTGCCATCGTTGAGCATGAGGACACGTACATGGTCGCAGTCGCGTTCTGCCTTGGTTAAATCCACAATGAGCTCTGTGAAATAGGCGCTCGCTCGCGGACCCATGCCACCAAGAATTCCCACCAAGGGTCGAGAATGGCCATCCGAGAACAGGATGGGTGTCATCAGGGGTTTTCCTGCTCGATGCGCGCCGGTGGTTTGAGATTGCAAGCAGAAAGTACTCATAGGACACCTCCTGCCAGCGCAGTTGAAAGAGATGCAAGTGCGAGTTCATCGGTGGGTGAAATGGAGTCCGTTGATGAGCGCTCAGGGGTTGTGGCATTGAGCTGATGGGCGAGGCGTAGGCTCTGAAGATAGGGATAGAGACGGCGAATCCATTGGGTCTCTTGGGGATTGTCGGTGGGATTGACCATGCGTTTGTTCTTGATCAGCTTGCGTACTTCTTGGGTGAGAGCACCCTCTGGGAGGGAGGAAAGCAGGGTTGAAGGCGGAATAAGTGAGAACAGGATGTCGTTAGCGGGAGGTTGTTCGATGTCTTCGGCAAAGCTGCGGTGTTCTACTAAATCCTCAACGAGCCAGCGGGCAACATTGGCTCCATTGCCGCTCACATACCATTGGCTTCGTCCAAAACGGGCATTGAGCTCAAAGAAAAGATAGCGCTGGGTAGCGGGGTCCCATTTGAGGTCAAAATTTGCAAAGCCTTGGTAGCCGATGGCGTTTAATAGGCGCGCGGCCTGCTGTACCGCTGCGTCGTTTTTGCGGGGAATGATAGCCACAGGGTTGCCCTCAGCGGTGGGGCTATGATCCTCTTGCAAGGTTTGGCCGAAGGCGGCAAAGCGAACCGTTCCGGTACGGTCGCTGTAGGTAGTCAGAATGCCCATGGAACTATCGCTACCTGGAATATAGGGCTGAGCGAGGAAATTGCCCTGATAGGAACAGCTTTGAATGGCTTGGACAACCGTTTTGAGATCAGTCTCGTTTTCAACGATGAAAACTTTGCGCTTGCCAGGGAAGGATACATAATGCCAGTCCGCCGAGGATGCCGCCTTGAGAACTAATGGAAACCCGGCAGATTGGGCAAAGCTTTGAAGCTGGGCGAAGCTATGGTCGTGGCTGAGATCTACTACGAGGGTGCTAGGACAGGGAACATCCCAGGTCTCACAAAGCCCATGAAACTGATCTTTGAGTACTACGCGATCAAGAAGGGATTCGGACACACCCGAGAGAATGGCAAAGCGTTCCAGGGTTGGGCGATGTTTTGCCAAAAGACGTACATACCAATCGCCACAACCAAAAATCATGAGTTTTCGACCGGAATTAAGCTGGGCGACATCCAAGAGCGTAGCTAATAGGGTGGACTCGTTTTCCAAGTCTTCTACGACAACATTAGTCAGAATGGAAGAGTTGGCGCAGAGACAACCGCGACGGCTGCTAATTACCAGGGCTTTCAGGCTATAGGCTTCATGGAAGGCCCGTGCGAGACTATAGGCGCCCACATCTCCGCCTAAGATGACCGGAAGGATTGGGGGTACGTTCTGGTTCATATTCCCTCCTCAGACACAGTTCTGAACAGGGAAAACTATAGGTTTAAGGGGACTTAACCTTCCCATAGCAAATGCTTTGGAATCGCTTAAGAAACCTTACTATTTGCTTAAAAGCGACCAGCCACAGTCCCCGCCGGCAGGAATTAGATGAGGCGAGAAGGGTGGCTGGCAGGAGATGTGGCTGGTGAAAGACCTTGGAAAGTACCCAGCAGTTAGGGCGTGTTGTTTAGTGGCTCTGGCCTTATTGCTCTAGTGAGGCGAGCAGGGATTCCAGCGCTGCTATTTTTGCGCAGCAAATGAAAACATCTAGCGCATGATCAAGTTCTTCAAGAGGCGGAAGCGTGGGGGCAATACGGATATTGCTATCGCGTGGATCATTGCCATAGGGCCAGGTGGCGCCAGCACCCGTCATGGTAACCCCTGCTTCTTTGGCAAGGGCTACCGTGCGCGTAGCAGTGCCAGGGAGCCCGTCGAAGGAAACGAAATATCCGCCCTGAGGATCGCTCCAGCTAGCGATGGCTGCCTCATCCAAGCCGCTATGAAGCTTTTCTTGGACGAGGGCAAATTTTGGACGCAGCAGGGCGGCATGTTTGCGCATGTGAGCCGCAATGCCCTCGCCATCTTTCAAAAACCGGGCATGACGCAGTTGATTAATCTTGTCGTGACCAATGATCTGGGCATTGAGCTGCTTTTTGGTCTCAGCAATATTGGCGGGGCTTGAAGCGAGGGCGGCAATGCCGGCACCGGGGAACGTGATTTTTGACGTACTCGCAAATTTGAAATAGCGATCGGGAGTACCGGCCTCTTGGCAAGCTTCGGCAATATCGAGGAGGCTCCCTTGCTCTTGAGGATCATCAAAGAGATGATGAACGGCGTAGGCGTTGTCCCAGATAATGCGGAAGTCGGGAGCCGCGCAGGCCATGGAGGCCAAGCGCTTGACTGTCTCATCGCTATAGACCACGCCATTGGGATTGGAATACTTCGGTACACACCAGATACCCTTAATAGTGGGGTCTTCGGCCACCAGGGCTTCCACCTGATCCATATCTGGCCCATCGCTGTTCATTGGCACCGGAATCATCTCAATGCCGAGCGCCTCGCAAACGGAGAAGTGGCGGTCGTAACCGGGAACGGGGCAGAGCCACTTCACTTGGGCTTCTTCGCTCCAGGGGGCAAAGCCACCGGTGCCAAAAGTTAAGCAGCGCGCGAGGGTGTCATACATGGCGGTCAGGCTTGCGTTTCCTAGAACAATGACATTCTCGGGAACATCATCTAAGAGATCAGCCATCATGCGCTTGGCCTCGGGAATGCCGTCAATAACGCCATAGTTGCGGCAATCGGTGCCGTCTTCTGAGTGATAATCAGACTGGCTCGTCAAAAGATCCATCATAGGAAGCGAAAGATCCAGCTGAGCTGCCGAGGGCTTTCCACGGGCCATATTAAGCTTGAGACCTTGGGCTTTAATGGCCTCGTACTCGGCGCGAAGACGGGCTAATTCTGCTTCCATTTCTTGGGGAGCTAAGGCTTCATAGTGCGTCATGGATGATCCTTTCGCCGTTCACTGCGTTAGTCGCCGCTATCCTTAAGTCACTCTACTCCAATAAAGTATAATCCCCGAACGATGCAACTATAGGCAAAGCTTGACCCCAGCGGTGATGTCAAGCGATAGGGGAGATTATGATTGAGAGTGATGTACAAGTCGTAATTGCCATGCTGCTTTATTTTGCAGTGGTTGTTATTATCGGCTTCGTTTATGCCAAGCGTTCGAATTCCTCTTCGGAAGAGTACTTCTTAGGTGGCCGCGGGCTCGGTCCTTGGCTTACGGCGCTTTCTGCTGAAGCATCCGACATGTCGGGCTGGCTTTTAATGGGTTTGCCGGGTGTCGCCTATTTCACCGGCGCTTCCGATGCTATGTGGACGGCTATCGGTTTGGCTATTGGTACCTATCTCAACTGGAAGTTTGTGGCCAAGCGTCTTCGCAAATACTCTGAGAAGGCTAATAACGCCATTACGGTGCCGGACTTTTTCTCCAATCGTTTCCACGACCACAAGCATATTCTGATGACCATTGCGGCCGTGATTATCCTGCTCTTCTTCACCATTTATACGGCTTCCTGCTTTGTGACCGTAGGTAAGCTTTTTGCCACTCTGTTTGGTTGGGACTACGGAGTGATGATGGTAATCGGTGCCATTATCGTGTTCCTCTATACCTTTATGGGTGGCTATCTTTCTGTGTGTACCACCGACCTGGTCCAAGGAACCTTGATGTTCTTAGCCTTGGCTACGGTCTTTGTGGGTTCGGTAACCGCTGCTGGTGGTGTGGATAATACGGTAACCTTCCTGCAAAACATTCCCGGATTCCTCTCGGGAACAGAGATTGCCACCCCGATCCTTGATGAGGCGGGAAATCAAATCATTGAAGGTAATGAGCCTATGTTTGGCCCGGCGGGTACCTATGGCCTCATTACCATTGTGAGTGGTCTCGCCTGGGGCCTGGGTTACTTCGGTATGCCTCAAGTGCTGATTCGCTTTATGTCCATTCGTTATTCCGATGAGATCAAGAAGTCCCGGATCATCGCTATGATCTGGCTCGTTGTCTCCCTTTCTTCGGCGGTTTGCATCGGCCTCATTGGGCGCGTGGTTATTCCTACCGAGTTCTTGACCCAATCAGCTGCTGAATCGGTCTTTATCGTGCTTTCCCGGATGCTCTTGCCGTCCTTCTTCTGCGGTCTTGTGGTTTCAGGCATTTTTGCGGCCGCTATGAGCTCTTCATCAAGCTATCTTTTGATTTCGGGCTCCGCCGTGGCAACGAATATCTTCAAGGGTCTCATCAAGCGCGATGCCACCGATACCCAGGTCATGATTGTGGCGCGCGTGACACTCACGGTCATTTTGTTCCTTGGCATCTTCCTTGCTATGGATCAGAATTCCTCAATTTTTGACATTGTGTCCTATGCCTGGGCAGGCTTTGGCGCTTCCTTTGGTCCGCTCATGCTGCTTTCTTTGTACTGGCGCCGTACGAATTTGCCGGGTGCCGTTGCTGGTATGCTCACCGGTGCCTTGACGGTAGTGGTGTGGAAGAACCTGGTGGCGCCTTTAGGTGGCTGGTTTGCGGTCTATGAATTGCTCCCCGGTTTTGTGCTGGCTTTGATTGTGATCATCGTCGTTTCTTTGGCCACCAAAGAGCCTTCTAAAGAGGTTACCGACGACTTTGATACCTACATGGAGCTAGATGTGTAACAGGGGAATCCGCAGGTTCTAGGAGAGCCCTTTTCGGAGTGCCTTCTTGATAATGTTTCGTATAGATGCAAGAGGAAGCCATCTGTGATTGGCTTCCTCTTTTTTGTCATGAAGGACCTAAGGTCTGGCTATGAGCTGAAGTGTCGCTAATTTTGTAACGATGATGGGATCCCGCATTCTTTTGCGCCGGAATGCCGTAGCCTAAACCGAAGCAATAAAACCCCAGCAGCTGAGGTGATGGGTGTTCTGTTGATGGATTGAGAATCGGCACAACGTTTAGAACTCGCTCAGTCGATGAGGGTGAAGAAGTACTAGGAAAGGATCAAGTTGCTATGGCTAAAGCGGTAGAGCTTACACCGGGTGTCTATTGGGTAGGCGCCATTGATTGGAATGAGCGAAACTTTCATGGGTATACCACCGAGCGAGGGACTACCTATAACGCCTATCTGGTGGTGGACGAGAAGATTGCCCTGATTGATACCTGCAAAGCGCCTTTTTCAGAACAAATGATGGAGCGCATTGCTTCCATTATTGATCCGAGCACCATTGATTATCTTATTGCCAACCACGGCGAGCCGGATCACTCGGGGTCATTGCCGGCGGTGTTGGCTCGGGCGCCTAAAGCGCAAGTGGTCTGCTCTTCGCCCCAAGGCGCTTCGATCTTGAAGGCGCTCTATGGCGATGAGCTCCCGTTGTATCCCGTAAAATCTGGGGACACCCTTTCCCTGGGTGCGCGCACCTTATGCTTTACCACCACTCCCATGGTGCACTGGCCCGACAATATGGTTACCTGGTGTCCTGAAGAGCGCATTTTGTTCTCTAACGACGCCTTTGGCCAGCACCTGGCTACGTCTAAGCGCTTTGATGACGAAGTGGATTTGGCTGAAGTCATTGACCAAGCAAAGAAATACTATGCCAACATTGTTATGTGCTATAGCGCTCAAGTTCGCAAGGCGCTGAGCGGATTACGTGGGTTAGATATTGCTATGATCGCCCCGGCCCATGGGGTTATCTGGCGAAGCAACGCCGCCCTTGCCTTGGAGCTCTATACCGAATGGAGTTCTCTTGAGCCCCGCAATAATGCGGTAGTGGTCTTTGATTCCATGTGGCATACCACTGAAGCCATGGCTGAAACCATTGCAGAAGCACTAGCTGAGTGCGATGTGGCAGTGGACTATTACGACCTCAAGCACAATCACATTTCCGACGTAATGACGAGCATCTTGCAAGCTCGCTATGTGGCGGTAGGATCTCCTACACTCAATATGACTATGATGCCAACGGTGGCAGAGTTCCTTTGTTATCTGAAGGGATTAGCTCCGAAGGGTCGTACTGGTATCGCTTTTGGTTCCTATGGATGGGCGCCAGCCGGTCCTAATGACGTAGCGACATCTTTGGAGTCAGCAGGATTTAACCTGCCGCTTGAGCCATTCCGTCGTCAGTGGACCGAAGATGCGGCAGGGCTTGAGGCTATCCATGATGCGGTCGTGGCCTTAGTACGCGATGAACTTCCGGAGCCTTCTGACGGGGAGTAATGGCCTAAAGGAAGGTGGGAACTCGCAGATTTGAGTGTCCCTGCATCCAAACAATAAAAATGCCCTTTCCTTGCGGAGAGGGCATTTGTTTTAGCTGTGGTGATAAACCGGGTAGAAATTAGTACCGCACGTAGACCATAGAAGACTGGACGGGGCCCACTTTTACGTAGTCACCGGTATGAGGCGCATGGATCATTTGGCCGCCGCCGATGTAGATACCGCAGTGATTAGCGTTGGTGCACACATCACCGGGTTGCGGATCAGACACGCGATCCCATCCGAGGAACGTATAGGTGGTACCAAGACGAGCATAGCGTCCGGTCAAGCAGTAGCTTACCAAGCCAGAGCAGTCGAAGGAGTTTGGTCCTACGGCACCCCAGCTATAAGGCTTACCAATTTGAGAATAAGCGCGATCCACTACTACATTACCCGTTACTGTTTGGGGCTTAGAGTTGTTGTAGCTAGGCGAGCTGCTACTGCTTGAGGAGCCACCGCTGGAAGAGGGGCGGCTTGCTTGGGCAGCGGCTTCGCGCTGTTGGCGGGCGAGCGCTTCTTCAGCGGCTCGACGCTCAGCTTCTTCGCGAGCAATACGTTCTTGCTCTAACAGTTCGGCAGCTTCCGCACTGAGGTTGTCATAGACCGATTGAGCTTGGTCTACCAACTGTTCGGCTTCGGCTTTAATAACAGCGGCCTCTTCGGCCTTCTGAGCAGCAACTTCTTCTTGGCGGGTGTATTCAGCCTTTTGTTCCTCAACCTCTGCTTTTAAGGATTTGGTTTCGGCGACCATATCCGCATCGTCCTGGTTCATATTATTCAAAAGATCCCAGTTGGAAGTAAAAGCTTGGAAGGAAGTAGCACCGAGGAGCAGATCGATAAAAGTGGCAGAGCCGGTGCGATACATATTGCGTGCGCGGTTGCCTAATTGATCTTGGAGCCCAGAAATTTGCTCATTGGCTTCATCGATGCGGCCTTGGGCCTCATCCATTTTTGCCTGGGCTGCTTCTTGCTCCTCAAGAGCAGTGAAATAATCGGCTTCAGCAATGCCCTGTTTTTCTTGAAGGGCATTGAGCTTGTTGAGAGCTTCATCGGCTTCTGCCTGTTTCTCAGCTGCCGTTGGCGTTGCAAAGGCAGTGGTAGGGGAGAAGGCGATGGCTGCTGCGCCTAGGGCGGCGCAACCACCAAGGAAGGTGCGTCTGCTCAGCGTAGATGATTGCTCACTCATCGGTTCAGGGTCCTCCTAGATTGAGCGTGGGGCGTATGTCGTGCAAACTGCTCCGTATCTTACCATGGTCTTTCGCAACCTGTCCTAGATTGCGTCGAGGTTCCATAACTCCAGATAGGAAGCGGCGAAATAAGTACGCGAAGGGCATACTTTAAGCTAAAGAAAACCTGCAGAGCGTCCATTCTTTAGGATTGGCCCCGAATAGTAGTGAGTATTTAAAGAACCGAGGATCTGGGCAACCGGGGTAGAGCAGAAGGAGAATCAAAAGAGGCGGATTCTTTGCGTTGGGGGGTTCTATACATATATATGTAGGGATTTTGATTTTCGTAGCCGCGTTACCGATGGGGAAGTGGCTCATTTTGAAAAATGGGCTGGTTATTTTTTGATTAGACGGCAAGAAAAACGAGAGAGCTCAGAGGGTGGTTTGAAGAACGTCTTCCTGCCAAGGGCTCAGTGACCTGTGGTTTTGCGTGGCGCGCGGGTGGTGAACGGTGGATTCTGAGCCATGGTCGGATGAAAAATTGGGGAGGATTAGTGAAGGCACGCCCGGGGGCGTGTTCGATGTTGACAGCGATTGGGTGCTAGCGTATTATTCTCTCGCTCAATCGAACGAGTTATGTTCCTTTGGGCGGCAGCTTGAAAAGTACACATGAATTCAGCGCCGAAAATGGGCGTGTGCCCGAGTGGTTAAAGGGGACGGGCTGTAAACCCGTTGGCTTTGCCTACCTAGGTTCGAATCCTAGTGCGCCCACCATTTTCGCCTGTGTAGCTCAGTCGGTAGAGCACTTCGTTGGTAACGAAGAGGTCACCGGTTCAAGTCCGGTCGCAGGCTCCATTTTTATGTATTCGCTCTTCTGCCTTTATATAAAGGACAAAGAAGAGATAACGTGGCGGTGTAGCTCAGTTGGTCAGAGCACACGGTTCATACCCGTGGCGTCACTGGTTCAAATCCAGTCACCGCTACCATTTTGGATAAATCGCGTCCGAATCTCGGGCGCGTTTATTTTGTTTGTTTTTCGCGTAGGCGAATCCCTTTAAGGAGGATGAAACATGGCTAAGGAGAAGTTCGAGCGTTCCAAGCCGCATGTTAACATCGGTACCATTGGTCACGTTGACCACGGCAAGACGACGCTCACCGCCGCCATCTCCAAGACCCTGTCTGAGAACGACGGCTCTCACGGCACCGCACACGCTGACTTCACTGCTTTCGACCAGATCGACAAAGCCCCCGAAGAGCGCGAGCGCGGTATCACCATTTCTATTGCCCACATCGAGTACGAGACTGACACCCGTCACTATGCTCACGTTGACTGCCCCGGCCATGCCGACTACGTCAAGAACATGATCACCGGTGCTGCTCAGATGGACGGCGCTATCCTGGTTATCGCTGCTACCGACGGCCCTATGGCCCAGACTCGTGAGCACATCCTGCTCGCTCGTCAGGTAGGCGTACCTTACATCGTGGTCTTCCTGAACAAGTGCGACATGGTTGACGACGAAGAGCTCATCGAGCTCGTTGAGATGGAAGTTCGCGAGCTGCTCGACAGCTACGAATTCCCCGGCGATGACACCCCGATCATCCGTGGTTCTGCTCTGAAGGCGCTCGAAGGCGACGCCGCTTGGCAGGAGAAGATCTGGGAGCTCATGGAGGCTGTAGACTCTTACATCCCCACCCCGGATCGTGACGTTGACAAGCCGTTCTTGATGGCTGTTGAGGACACCATGACCATCACCGGCCGCGGCACTGTTGCTACGGGCCGTGTGGAGCGCGGTGTGCTTCATGTAAACGACCCGCTGGAGATCGTTGGCATCAAGGAGACCCAGAACACCGTTTGCACCGGCATCGAAATGTTCCGCAAGC
>CAJUNI010000017.1 GCA_910587945.1 uncultured Parvibacter sp. | reverse complement strand
CCCCCACGCCGATGTCATGCTGGCTGAGTTGTACCGTGATGGAGCTGATGATGTTGCGGTGGATCTGGCGAAGAGCCATTGTCTTTTCGAAAAAGCTGCGTTAGCGAATCTGCCAGAGGCCTATGGCCAGTGCGCTCTTAATTATTTACTTGGGCAAGGTGTTTCGGAGGACTACCAAAAGGCTCTGGATTTTGCACAAAAAGGGGCAGAGCTCGGAAATGAAGAATCCCTTATGGTCTGCGGTGATATTTACGAAACAGGAAAAGGGGTACCTGCTAATTTGCCCATGGCGGCTGACTACTATCGTGCGGCTCTTGCAATGAATCCCGAGAATGCAAATGTGATGTGTGCGCTGGCCTTGTGTCTTGTAGATCCGTTTGATCCTAACGGACTCTATTCTTCGCCAGCAGAGACAGATGAAGCCTTTGAGCTTCTTTGTAAAGCTGTTGAGCTCGGAGACGTAAGAGCTCATTACATCATTGGTGTTGTTTATGCCAACGGTGTAGGTGTCGAGCAAGACTATAACCTCGCCCATCACTACATAGAACTTGCTGCCAATAATGGGTTTGAAGCGGCGCAGGAGGATCTAGGTCAGTTTAGAAGAACTATGCGCGGGGGCTGGACGGTTTAGGAACGAGATAAGAAAGAGTATGTAGCTCAAGAAGACTGAAGAAAAGGCGTGAAATGATAAAACTGGATGACTCGGAAGAGGTAGGAAGCGTTGACTTCGATAATGCTGATGAAGTTACCTTGACTAATTTAAAGATGGCGATTTTAGATCTAGCTCAACGGAACAACGTACCCGTTTCGTTCTATATCGAAGATGCTAAGGCGGGAGGCTTCCTTGGAGAGACTCATTCGGCCTTAGTGGCCTATCACCCCGAGCATAGATACGACTACTACAACATAGCCATGATTTTACAAAAGAGAGGCAGTAGAGGGTCTATATCTGTATTTACCACGGGTACTTCAAAGCAGACAAATAAATTTGCTCGGTCGGAATTCAATAAAGAATGGCGCAAGGGGAGATCGATGTCCCAAAAACTTGGTAATGCAGCTGCAAGCGCTGTTCTCAATGCTGGAAAGAGCAAACAGAAGCTTGCCGACGAACAGGCTTACTACGACATACTTTTGGAAATAATCGGTGTGGTACTGAATGACTAGGCAGTAATAGGTTCTTGTTCAAGTTACGAGCAGAGAACTACAAATGATCCAAAAACCGTCTTTGAAATGAGCATAAATGGGATTCCTTAGGGCCGATCATGTGGTGGGGCGACAGGTGCACGACAGTTATTTTCTGATTGATATCACACAGAACTACTTTGATGAAATCTGCCACCTCTATGAAATTAATCAGGTGGGCCAGTTTGTGTGGGAGCGTCTGCCTGAGATGTCGGCCGAGCGAATATGCGAAGAACTGTATACCCAAGTTGGTGGGTCGGTGGATTATGCCGAGATACAAGATGATATCAATGGGTTCTTATTGCAATTATGTTCTCTGGGGTTTGTAGTGGAGGCCTGATGGAAGAGTTGCGTGAGAGTTTCTACTACGAACTTTTGAATTTCAACGAGACGAAACGAAAAGAGTGGGTGGAGTCCCGCAAGCCTTTTTCTGTGCTTTTGGAATTAACCTCCCGTTGTAATCTCAACTGCGTTCATTGTTATCTTGATGAGTCGCATTCTGAGCCTGAAATGCCTTATGAGCGAGTTATAGAGCTTATCGATATCTTGTTTGATCAAGGCATTTTGTTTCTTACTCTTACTGGCGGGGAAGCGATGCTCCGCGATGATTTTTGTGACATTTATGCCTATGCAAAACGCAAAGGTTTTCTGGTGGAAGTGTTCACCAATGGGACGCGTTTCGACGAAAAAGCTCTCGACCTAATGTCCCGTTACCCGCCTCTGCTGGTAGACGTCACGTTATATGGAGCAACGGCGGAAACCTATAAGAAAGTGACGGGATCGGAGCGGGCCCTTGCTCGTGTTTTGCATAATTGCGAGCAAATGAAAAAGCACAACATCAGGTTCTCTCTGAAGACGCCAGTAATGACCTTGACGCTATCGGAATTGGATGCAATGCGTGCTATTGCAAACCAGTTTGGAGTGGAATTAGTGCACTCCTATGAAATTATTCCAACCACCAAGTGCAATAAAGCGAACCAATATTTGCAAATTCCTCTTGCCGTAGTTTTAGAGAACGAATTCGACGACCATGTGCGGCAGGTTGAACAAGGAAGCAAAGCTCCCAGGGTAGATGAATTAATCAGAGATGAAGTTGCTTTTGATGAACATGTTTATAGCTGCAATGTGGCGACCAACAGCTTCTTGATTGATTATCGGGGCAGGTTGTGCCCCTGTATGAGGTTAAGGCACCACGGAAAGATAGTGAACGCAAATAACTTCAATGAAATATGGGAATCATTTGCAGGGTATTCCCAGATAAAAGCGAGCTCGGAGTTTAAGTGCGTCGGTTGCCGCGCTCGTTACTTCTGCGATAACTGTCCCGCCGAAGGCGATCTACTGCATGGTTCGCCTGAGACAATTTCAGAGACGCTTTGCAGGGCAGCAAAAATAAGGCAGCTCTTCTACGAGGGACAGATGACAAAAGAAGAATGCCTCAAGATTGCTGCTGACAGCTCAGAAAGGGGGTGAGAGGTTATGACGTACGAAAAGCCTGAAATCAAGAAAATCGAAGTTAAGGTTGCGGTAAATACCGCGGCAAGCGATCGCTCGTCTTGCGACGGTGGCCATTGCGTAAAAGCGCGCTATGGACAGGATCACTAATGTAAGGGCGATCAACTCTTGTCTGGGCGACAGACAGTTGTCCTGCAAGTAGCTTTTATGAGGGCGCGACGGATGGTCGCGTCCTCTTTTGGCGTTTAGGGGGTTCTGCCTAGTCCTCCGGGAGTTTGCATACGTCGATCCACTGGCTATGGGGCGTAACCTGCTCCAGCTCGGCCGGCGTTAACTCCACGGCGCTATGATCATTGCCGCAAGCGGGGAAGACCGTGTCGAACCGGCGCAGCGACTCATCCAGATAGATGGCGCATTCCTCATTCACGCCAAAGGGGCAGACGCCACCGACGCCGTGACCAATGCGGGGTTCAACCTCTTCGGCTTTGAGCATGCGCGGCTTGGTGTGAAAGAAGGCCTTGAACTTTGGATTTGCAATGCGCGCATCCCCAGCGCACACAATAAGAGCCACCCCGTCCTCAACATCAAACGAAAGGGTTTTGGCAATACGAGCCGGCTCGCAACCGACCGCTTGGGCGGCCAGCTCGACGGTGGCGCTTGAAGTCTCAAACTCCTGAATCCTGCTGTCGTATCCAAAGGCTGCCAAGTGCTGCCGTGCCTTCTCTAACGCCATGAAGCTCCTCGTTTCTGATGCGCGTTTTCGGTTTCGCTGTTCATTATGAGGCAAAGAAGTGCTCTGTCGTAGAGTCAAACGCCCCAATGGGGGGGTGCTGCGGGGATACCTCACCAGCCGCGGGTTCCGGGATTACTGACACCTGGGTCGGTGTACTATTAACCCAACGAAAGAGCAGGAAAAAGAAAGGAGCGATTGTAGTGATTGTTACCACTACTCCCCAGGTCGAGGGTTATCGTGTGAGCGGCTATTACGGCATCGTGTTTGGGGAAGTGATTACAGGTGTCAATGTACTGAAGGACATCGGCGCTGGCTTCCGCAACTTTTTTGGCGGACGCTCCCAGGGCTACGAGGAAGAGCTTATGGCCGCCCGAACCCAAGCGCTTCAGGAAATGGAGCAGCGGGCGGGGGCTCTGGGTGCTCATGCCGTTATTGGGGTCGATATCGATTACGAAGTCCTTGGTGCTGGCGACATGCTTATGGTGACAGCAAGCGGGACGGCGGTGACCTTGGCGCCCTTGTCCTAACCGGCAACTTGGACTGACGCTCATCCGGGCAATGTCCGGCTACGCGCAGCCGGACACCAGGTGACACGGCAGAACGGCGAGGCGCTCATCCGAGTGATGTCCTCGCGAAATCTAAGAAAGGAACATGCTATGGCGTGCTTATCCGATGAAGTTAAGGCGTTGTTCGAAAAAGTACCGGCCGTGGTGTTTGCGACGGCCTCTACGGAGGGTCAGCCGAATGGCTCGATTGTGGGTATGAAGTTTGTCATTGACGACGAAACCATCTACCTGTCGGATCAGTTCTTCAAGAAAACACTGGCTAACGTAAAGGCCAATGAGAAAGTGGCCGTGGTCTTTTGGGAAGGCCATGACGCCTATCAAATTCATGGAATAGCCCATTATGTTGACGAAGGCCCCGAATTTGAGGCTCAGAAGGAAAAAGTAGATGGCATCTTTGCCCAAATGGGTGTTCCGATTAAGGCAAAAGGTGGCGTATTTATCACCGTCGATGCTGTCTATACCTCGGCTTCAGGACCCACTGCGGGAGATCAAATAGCCTAGCGGCAATCAGCCTTACTTCTATGATTGAATAGAGAGAACGCCCCCTGCTCGCGCGGTGGTTTCGCCGATAGCAGGGGGCTTTTTGTACGGGAACCTAGGGATTTTGGGCTTGTAGTTTGGGTCGAGTCTATGGACCGAGGCTTGTAGTTTGGGGCGAATCTGTCGGCGGGGTTTCGTCAATAATGTTGCGCAATTTCTTCAAGTACGTTCTTTCTACAATGAGCTATGTAAGGCGCGTTAGTGAGACCGCCCGGTGGATCGATGGCTAATTATGGAAATGGGAATCTATTTCCGAAATGTCGTTGATCTGCAGGTCCTGAGTACCATTTTGAGGACAACGGGCGAGCTTCAATTGCGCGAAACTAAGGAATCTAGAGTCATGAAGCTCCACAGGTCCGTCTCGCAGACGTTTCTAGAACGAAGACCTGTTGGGCAGAGGCAGTAACGCGAACACCGCCAAGCGTGAAGCTTGGCGAAGCAGACGCCGCGTTGCTCAGAGTAGAAAGAAAGGAGAGCCATGAAACTTCGGGAATGGACACTCGGGGATGTCTTCGAGAAGTATCTGGTGCTTTCTTGTAGTTGGGAAAAGCTGGGTGGTGCGCCGGAGCAATATCCGTGGCCTGCCCAAGCCGATGGCGTGCTCGTTTACCTCCACGCTAGCTTACATGGATGCCTGGCTTTTGAGGTACTGTGCCCGGTGGTGCAAAAGACTGAGACGTTCCTGACGGAATTATCGCCCAGCAAAGTCAATGCTGATGGCTGCTTCTTAGAGGGGCTTTATAGCACGGAGCTGGGCCTAGTTGAAGCATTTGTACCAGATCAACAGGCCATGGAAAACCTGGGGCTGTTGAATTGTGGTCGCTACTGGACGCAATCGGATAAGTGTTGTCTTAAAGGCGTGACGGACGAAACCCCGTTGGCTTATTTCGACGGACGTTGCTAACGCAAAAAGGCGTCCGATTGTTCGAGGGCCTGGGCGTCCTCAATGGCCGCCTGGGTCTCCTCAGACGCGAGCTGAGCTGCTTCAGCAGCTGCCAGATTCTCCGGTGCAACGCCGTAAGATTCCTCGTTGGCAGCCGGGCCATCACCATCAGTTGTCGCCGCCGCTTTGCCAGAAACTGGGACCTCGCAAGCCGCCACCTGAGCCTCTTTCTCGAGGCGCTTTTGAGCTTGCAAGGGAAGGTATTCGCTCACCACGATGGCGGCAAAAATCAATCCGAAGCCCAGCAAAGCTGTGGGGGTAGGGGTCTCAGCCAAAAACATGACGGAGAACAGCACGCCAAACACCGCTTCGAGGGACAAAAACAAGGAAGCTTGAGCGGGGTCAACGCGAGCCACCGCAGCGTTTTGCAGTCCCAGTGCAATGCACGAGGCAAACACCGTGAGATAGCCAAGGCTGATCCAGGTCTCTTGACTCAGGTTCGCAAAATCAGGAGTGGGTTCAAGCAAAAGTCCCGAGCCAATACCCATAAGGCCTGCTACCAAAAATTGAACGATAGTAAGAACCGTAACCGAGTGGCCCGGAGAAAGCTTGGCCGTATAGAGCACATGAAGGCTCAAGAATACGGCCGATAGCAGCGTAATAAGGTCCCCAAAGCGCAGTGAGAACGTTCCTTCGCCCCCATAAGCTACACAAGCCAGGCCGGCTAAGCAGGCAAAAGCCGCTCCGATGTTGTAGCGTGTTGGCTGTTTCTTCAGCAGAAACCAGCCCAGGAAGGGGATGATCATGACATAAAACGTGGTCAAAAACGCGCTGTTCGAGGCTGTGGTATCGGTGAGTCCGGTGGTGTTGCACCAGTAGGAGAAGAATAGAAAGACGCCCAAAATGGCTCCCGCACCCAGATGGCTCGCGGGGGAAGTTTGCAGGGCGCGCTTGAGTGAAGGTAGTCCTACTAAGGCCAGCAGAATGCCTGCGCCAAAGAAGCGGATACCAACAATCCAAGAAGGGGGAAACTCGTCCACCGTGGATTTAATGACCACCGTACCTAAACCCCAAATGGCCGCCGCCGCCAGGAGCGACAGCTTGAAAACCCAAAGGGGGAGGGAGGATGTTTTCCGAGGTGAGGTCATAGTCAGCGCATCATAGCATGAGCGGCTGAAAAGTACACCAGCAGCCGGTTTCCCTCTCGACAAGAGTGGCGCGCTGTACCACAATGGCGCCACATTATTGGATGCCTTCTCACAGACGAGAAGGTCCTTCGCCAGCAAAGCGAAGGTAAAGGATAAACGCGAGAGGCGTGATACTGTGTCGGCCGGAAGAGGGATGAGGCTTGGCATAGCCTTCACGTTGCTGGGCGGCGCACTGTGGGGCGTTTCGGGCACCAGCGTTCAATACCTAACTACCACTGGCGGGGCGGCGCCCGGACTGGTTACCATGCTGCGGGTAATCCTTGGAGGCGGCCTCTTCTTTCTGGTGCTTCTCTGGAAGCAGCGCGCCGTAGTTCGCGCCATGTTTGCAAGCTGGACCAACTTCAAAGGCATGCTTTTGTTTGGTTGCGCTCTCTATGCCAACCAGCTTTTCTATGCCCAAACCGTACAACTTACCAACGCAGGAACCGCCACCGTACTCCAAATGCTTGGCAGCGTCTTTGTCATGCTCTACGTTTGTCTGCGAGAGCGCCATCTGCCACGGAAGCGAGAATTCGCGGGACTGCTCTTGGCGCTGGTGGCAACCCTGCTTATTGCCACCCAGGGAGACATCCAAACGCTCTCCATGCCACCGGAGGGGCTGTTCTGGGGCATTCTGACAGGGGCTTCAACGGGCGTCTATATTTTGGTGCCGAAGTACTGCGGTTTGTTTGATCGCTATGGCTCGGTCCCTGTGGTGGGGGTAGGCATGTTCTTAGGCATTGGGCTTGCCGTGCCGCTCTATTTCCTGCAAGGCCAAACACTCACCCTGGCTTGGGCGACCCTCAGTGGATTTGGCTTGGTGGAGTGGGGTATTTTCGTGGTGGGCCTGGTGATTGTGGGCACCATCGGCGGCTACGCATTTTATCTCTACGGCGTGTCGGTCGTAGGTTCGGTCAAAGGGAGCTTGCTTGGCGCTATTGAGCCGGTAAGCGCTACGGTGATTGCGGCGCTGTGGCTTAAGACCGCGTTTACTCCTTGGGATATGGCAGGCATGATATTGATGTGCGCCATGGTGGTCTTTTTAGCCGAAGATTAAAGGCCTGCCCCGAAAGGCTCGATTGCGGCATAGAGGAAATGCACTTTGTCGACGGTCTTGTCGATGTGCCAATGGCCGCAATACCAACGGCGATAGTCAATTCGGTCTTCAAGACCATCTAGCCAGCGTTCCATAGAGGTATCAACGGTGGATTGGTCGATGCCTTCGAAGTAGGCTTCGGTCGGGGTGTACGTGGCGGGACAGGTATGGGAAAGTACGATATCAACTTGCCACCCGCGCTCAGTAAGCACTTCTTCCACGTGGTGTTTCGTAGCTTCATCGGCCTGCTCATCGGCAAACCAGGGGATGCCATTGGCCTGGCGCCAGTCTTTATCGATGCTGTAGGCGCCCCCAATAACCAACGTCGAAAGCCCTGCGATGTCATAAATCTCGCCGTCTTTGGCAAAGAGCAAATTGGGATAGGCCTCTTCTTGATACACCAATCCACCCCGCCACGGAATTTCGCGATAGAGGTGGGGAAGAGATGCGGGTCGCGCTTCGTGATTGCCGTGAATGCACAGGATGGTGGCAGGAATGCGGGCGGCCTGCTTGCGTGGTTTGCGATCTCGTCCATGAAGGTAATAATTCACACCCGCATCGCCCAGCACGATGATGAGATCCTCGGCCGTTAATTGGTGGCTATCGCTAAATTCCATCAGGTCACGAAAGTTCCCGTGCCGATCGCCCGTTATGTAAACCACCGTCTGCCTCCTTGCAGGGTTGTTCTGATGAGTTGAAGTTGTCTCTTGGCCTGGTTGCTCACTAAAGGGGAAGGGGAAGGGGAAGGGACGCCCGGGTTCTCTGGGGCACACCCGCTGTGCGATCCCAAGTCCCTGGCCTTGACCCATTCCTGGCTCTTACCCGACTTTGCCGCCTAGATGCTTTCTCAATCAGAATCTAAGGCGAGTGTAGTGCGCCTGGTTCTCGTGGGTCTTCCCGAGGCCGGAAGGTTTTCTGAGGTGTTGAAGGGCTGTTGGCTGTTGCGCCCCCTCCCCCTATTCCATGGGATTCTGTAGGAAAAATCTTATAGTGCTTGACATAGATTTCTTGCTTACTAGAATGTGCTATTAGCAAACGAAAGGGGAGAGTGCTAACTCCAATTCAGTGACGCTTTGGTGGCCAAGGATGTTACCTACGAAGCCTCTGTGCAGCCAGGTCAACGGCGCCTTTGCGGTTTGACGCTCCGCTTCGCTCCCGCCTAAAAAGTCACTAGGGTAGAAGGCACTTCCCCACCTATGGAAAGAAGGCAAATCTCAATGCGCAAATTTAAAACCGAGAGCAAAAAACTGCTCGACCTCATGATTAATTCCATCTATACCAATCGCGAGATCTTCCTGCGCGAGCTTATTTCCAACGCCTCGGACGCGGTGGACAAGCTCTACTTCCGCAGCTTGGTGGACGACACCGTGAAAATCAATCGAGCGGACTTGGCCATTACCGTTGGTTTCGATGACGTTCAGCGCACGGTAACGGTGTCCGATAACGGCATTGGTATGACCAAGGATGACCTCGACAAGAACCTTGGTACCATTGCTCATTCTGACTCGCTGGAGTTCAAAACGGAGAACGCCAAGAATGAGCCTGGCGAGGAAAAAGGCCATGCTGATATGACCGAAGTCGACATCATCGGTCAATTTGGCGTGGGCTTCTATTCGGCGTTCATGGTAGGTAAGAAAGTGCGCGTGGTTTCGCGGGCCTATGGCAGTGACGAGGCCTGGGCTTGGGAAAGCGATGGCATCGAGGGCTATACCATTTCGGCGGCCGAGCGCGCTGAGCACGGCACCGATGTCATTGTTTACTTAAAGGATGACACGGCTGAGGAAACCTATGGCGAATATGCCACCGAGCATGGCATTACCGACCTTATCCGCCGCTACAGCAATTACGTGCGTTATCCCATCCAAATGGAAATCACGAAATCTCGCATGAAGCCGCGGCCCATCGATGCGCCCGACGAGTATATGCCGGAGTTTGAGAACTACACCGAAGTGGAAACCATCAACTCCATGATTCCTATTTGGAAGCGTAAGTCTTCCGAGGTGTCTCAGGAAGACTACAACGAGTTCTACAAGACCGACTTCCATGATTTCGACGATCCGGCGCGCACGGTGACGGTTCATGCAGAAGGCACGCTGAACTACGATGCGCTGCTCTTTGTGCCGGCCCATGCGCCCTTTGATATGTACACCAAGGAGTACAAGAAGGGGCTCGCGCTCTACAGCTCGAACGTGCTCATCATGGATAAGTGCGAAGAGCTGGTGCCGGACTACTTCAACTTCGTCCGCGGTGTGGTAGATTCCGCCGATCTGACGCTCAACATTTCCCGCGAGACGCTCCAGCACAATAACCAACTGCGGGTGATTGCTCGTCGTTTGGAGAAGAAGATCAAGGCCGACCTCGCAGCGTTCCGCGACGATGATCGCGAAGGCTACGACAGCTTCTTCAAAGAGTTTGGCCGCACCATGAAGTACGGCGTCTATGCAAGCTATGGATCTGCCAAGGATGTGCTCGCGGACTTGTTGCTGTTCTATTCGGCAAAGCAGCAGAAGCTGGTCACCTTTGATGAGTATCTAGCTAATGCCCCCGAGGATCAAAGCGCCATCTATTTCGCCGCTGGAGACAATCTGGAGCATTTGGCGAAGATGCCCATTGTGACCACGGTTTTGGCTAAGGGCTATGACGTCTTGCTCTGCACGGAAAACGTCGACGAGTTCTGCATGATGGCCTTGGGCGATTATGTTAAGAAGGAAGGCGAAGACGAGCGCTCCTTCCCGCTGAAGAATGTGAGCTCCGAAGATTTAGGGCTTACCACGGAAGAGGAAAAGAAGCAGGCTGAAGAAGCTACGGAAGAGAACCAAGGCTTGTTTGAGGTTATGGCCGACGCCCTGGGTGGCCGTGTGGAGAAAGTCGTGGTGTCTACGCGCTTAACCGATGCGCCGGTGGTGTTAACTACCGAAGGCGCCATGTCGTTGCAGATGGAAGCCATGCTGCGTCAAACGCCCGGCGCCCCTGAGGAAATGCCCAAGAGTCATGTGGTGCTTGAAGTCAATGGCCAGCATCCCGTATTTGAAACCTTGAAAGCAGCTCACGAGGCCGGCGATGATGAAAAGGTGAAACGCTACACCAGTATTCTCTTCGATCAGGCGTTACTGGTGGAGGGTCTGCCCATCGATGATCCCATTGCCTTTGCTCAAGCCATTACGGAGCTTATGGCCTAAGGCAACGCCGCCAGAACCGCTTGCCCTGCTGCGACTGTCGGCATCAAATCGCTCCCATGAAAAAAGGGTGTCAGTACAAGGACTGGCACCCTTTTCTATTTGCAAAAATTCCCCGAGCAGCGCGTCCCGCAAGGCAGCGCTCCCCCCGGGCTTTAAGGCTACTCGACCACGTAAAGGGACAAGACCTCAGCATCGGTAACTTCTGCGATGGCCTCACGCGGATGAAGGAACCCAAGCTCCATGAAAAAGCCCAGGCCTCCCAGGGTGGCGCCAGTATCTTCCACCAGCTTGACCAAGGCGCGAACAGTGCCCCCGGTAGCTACGAGGTCGTCCACAATCAGAACCACATCATCAGGGGTGAGAGCGTCTTTGTGAATCTCCAGAGCGTCGGAGCCGTATTCCAGTTCATAGGTGGCCGCGTAGGTTTCGCGGGGAAGACGACCAGGCTTGCGGGCAGGAATGAAGCCGGCATGCAGGGCTACGGCCACCGGGGCCCCAATGATGAAGCCACGAGCTTCAGCGCCAATAACCTTGGTAATTCCTGCGTCGGCGAAATGGCTTGCAATGCCCTCTACCACCGAGGCAAACGCTTCGGGGTCGGCAAGGACGGGGGTAATGTCTTTGAAGACAACGCCGGGTGCGGGATAGTCAGGCAGATCAATGATGAGATCTTCGTAGGCAATAGCCATGGTCGAGAACCTTTCTTCGTACGCCGCGATTCTGCGGAAGGGCGGTCATTCCGGAAAACCTAAGGAAGAGCCACCTGCATCGTTCGTTCTAAAAACCTTCCCGATTATACGCGTTTTATCACCCGGAAAGGCAGGGGAGGACCTATTCTCCAAACCCTAGGCCTTGGTCTTCACCGCGCCCTTTTCGCAGCGATTGCCCCAGGAATCAATGATGTCGTCATCGCGATAGACGCAGATGATTTCGCAATGATTGGCGCATTTACCGCACTCAATTTCCCGGGTCTTGAATTGGAAGTCGAGCATTTCCTCAAAGTCGAAGGTGCCCTGGGCAAAGGGACCGGAGGTGGCGTTGGTGATGGGGCCTGCATCGGCGGCCAAAAGGGCGGCACCAAAAGCCCCCATCAGATGGCCATCAGGGTCTACGGCTACTTCCATGTCGAGCAGTTCTTCGAAGGCATGCACCACGCCCTCATTTTTGGAAACACCGCCTTGGAACACCACGGGAGCGGCAATCTTTTTGCCTTTGCCCACATTGTTGAGGTAGTTAGAGGCAACGGCATTGCAGAGGCCCGCAATGATGTCTTCCCGGGCGTAGCCAACCTGGATTTTGTGCACCAGGTCCGACTCGGCAAATACGGTACAGCGGGCGGCAATGTTAGCGGGGCGTTTTGAGGTCAAGGCAATGGCGCCAAACTCTTCCACTTCAACCCCCAAGCGATGGGCTTGGCTTGAGAGGAATGAGCCCGTACCCGCCGCGCAAAGGGTGTTCATGGCGTAGTCCACAGCGATGCCGTTTTCGACGCAAATGATCTTGGAGTCCTGACCGCCAATTTCCAAAATGGTGCGCACGTCGGGATGAAGGTAGGTGGTACCCACGGCATGGGCGGTAATCTCGTTCTTCACCACCGAAGCGCCGAGCATGGCACCCACCAAGCGTCGTGCGCTGCCGGTGGTTCCGGCGCCCACAATCTGGATGTCGCTGCCCGCGAGCTGCTCTTCCAGTTCGCGCACCACCCGTCGCGAAGCTTCAGTGGGGTTGCCTTCTGTCCAAAGGTAGGAGCGTGCCACAATCTGGTGATTTTGATCGATAACAACGCCTTTGGTGGAGATCGATCCGATGTCAATGCCCAAGTAGCCTTCGCTCATGGGGAGTCCTTTCTCGCAGGGTAGTGCAGAGCCGTCGGGGGTTACTTCAAGCTCTTCGCTTTCTTCATGGCCAGCATGTCGTAGAACGCTTCAAGGCGCGTATCCAGGCCCGTGTCTGAGGTTTGCGCGTCGTAGGTCAGATACAAAATGGGTATGCTGTAGTCCTCGCTGATGCGCTGCAGAATAGGCATGCAGTCAATTTCCGGCGTGCAGCAAGCCGACTTCGCGTGAATGATGCCGTCAAAGCCTTCCTCGGCATACTTCTTGGCGGCCGCAACGGTCAAGGTCGAGGTGGGGCCATCATCGAGGGCGATGTATTCGGCGCAGGAGCGGCGCATATTAGGTTCGTTATAGTGAATGAATCGGTTGGAAAGATTCATCATGCGATGCACTTCCACGCCCATGTTCATGACTTTGTGATCAAGGTCTAAGTTAGAGCGCTCATCAATGGCGGTGAACATTTCGCCCACAATGCCAATGCGAATCGGACGGTCGGGCTTATCCAGAGGAAGGGTGCTCATGGTGTCCATGACCTGGCGATAGGCCTCGGAAATTTCCGTCTGACTGGCCGCTTCGTTCATCGCGCCAATAAACCGATCCCAGGCCCGATCAAAGGAGCCCGCTTCCTGCTCAAAGCCCCCGTTGGCAAGGAAGAAATCGCGCGCGCTATCTAGCTTTTCCACCATGTTGGCGGTAGCTCCCAGCTGTCGCAACGCGTGGGGGATGGATACGCTCGGGTTCACAATGCGAATCGACTGGATGCCCCAGCCAATGGCTCCCTGCTCAATACCCTCGGAGTAGTTCAGCATCTCAAACTGGTAGCCCATGTCGCGCAGAATGGCCTCTTGCAATTCGCCGTAATAACCTAAACGGCAGGGGCCGCCCACTTGAATGAGAATATCGGCGCCGGCATCTAAGGCGTCAATGTAGTCGCCCAGCATGTGCTTAAACGGCGTACAAACATAGTCCACGGAATTCAGTTCGCCCACTTCAATGGTGTGTTTGGTGGCCGGGGGCAGCGGCAGCCAATCGGCGTCGAGTACCTGCTCCACAAAGTACTTGAAGGCGGGAGCGTAATAGCAATAACGAAAGGCAGCTACGCGCACGCGACGATGGTGCTTGTCTTTCTTCTTTCCCTTTAAGGAATGAAGTTTGCCCAGCGTGGCGGGAATGCGCGGTTCGCGTCCCTGGTCTTTGGTGACGGTAATGGAAGCCCGCACCTCGGGGTTCGGGTTGTTGCTGCCGTCCTCGGCGGAATGAGAAGAGGAGGGAATCTTAGTCATGGATATAGCCTCCCATGGAGTTAAAGCGCAGGATGTCAATGAAGCTTTCGATGCGGGTCTCAACGCCGGCTGTTCCGCTTTGGGCGTCGATGAGCAAGTTCAAGATGGGAGTGCCCTCGATGTAGCGCATGATGGCGTCATCGGTCATGGAATCGGGACCACAGGGGAAGGCACTCACAAGCACGATGCCATCCACCTGGTCGCGCAGAAGCAGGATTGATCCCACGAGCTCGCGATTGACTACCCAGGGCAGCGTCTTCGAGAAATCAAAACTTGCTTTGTAGGTGGTTTTCGGATCGGTTTCATCGGCGAAGATGACGGTGGCGCCCAGCTCTTCCAGGCTATCCACTACCGCGCCGCAGAGATAATGATCGTGACCCAAATAGGGGTGAGCTGCCAGCAGAATCACAGGGCTTTGGGCTTTGTCCTCAGGCGTTCGGTTTTTAAGAAGTGCCTTCTGGGCTTCAGCTTTGCGATTGCGGTTATTCTCAAAGGCCTTCGTAGCCTTCTTCCAAGCGGCTTTGGCCTCTTTGGGGCTTGCTCCCAGCTGTACACCCAGTTCAATGAAGGATTTGGCGACCTCTTTTTCCTTGGTGATATCGTCAACTTCTACGGACAGAATACGAACCGACTGGTCGCGGAAGGTATTGCGCACCACATCGGGGAGGCCCTGGAACTTGGTGCAGAACCCCGTGCGCGGAGTCCAGCTGCCATAGGAGGGCACGAACACGGCGTCGCACTGACCCACCAAGGCGGCCACATGGCCCATATAGGCTTTGGCGGCCAAGCAGCACTCGTCGCCGGAAAGGGATTCGCCCACTTCTAGAATGTCTCGGTCAGTTTCGGGGCTACCGACCACAACCAGGCCGAGCTCTTCAAAGAAGACCTGCCAGAGAATGCCATAGCGGTAGCTTAAGAGGCCACGGGGAATACCAATAACGCGAACGGGAGCGTCATTGGTGGTTGATGATGGAATCATAGGTGGTAGTTCTCCTCAAAAAGGTTTGAAAGGCAACTTGCTATGGTATCACGGCGCTGGAAGCGAAGGGAGGTCAGCGGGAAGGCCGGCAAGAATGATGCAGCCAAAGCCAGGTTATTCCCATGAGAATGAGTCCTGCCCCATCAAAGAGAATGAAGCGCTCGATGGAGGCCGCCAAGAGTTCATAGTCCAGGGCCGGAAGGCTTGCGCGGATGAGGCTTTCGCCCAGAAGGCCTACCACCTGCTGCGCCAAGATCACCCAGCCCAATGCGGGAAAGCGAGTGGGTGCTGCAATGAAGGCTGGATAGGTGCAATTCCACATGAGAAATGCTACGCCAATGCCCTGGATCGCAACGGTGCCGGCAACACCTTGGAGTTGGTAGGCGCCCAGGAAGCTTTCAGGGGCCAGAATGAAACTGAATGCACATTGGATATTGATGAGGAAGACCACCAGGAACGCCACGCGTACGGCCCAGAGCGCAGCGCGGCTGGGAGTACGGGGAAGGGGAGGCTTGGATACGGCCGAGACTGCGGAGTTCGCAGCGCGCTCCAAGCCGGCAGCGTCAGGGGCTCCCTGCTCCGCGGCAGAAACGGCGCTCGCAGAGGCTTCGACGCGTGGGGTCTCGGGAGCTTGAGGCATTGGGGTGGTAGACGCTTCGTGGGTCATTGTGGCTGCTTTCGGCTTGGCGCGGCGGGTTGGGTTTGAGCGGACGTTGGGCAGGGTGGTGGCGAAGTGCACGCTCTTCAAGGCCATCGACCGCCCTGCTCCCATCAGGGATTACTGAGCATGCTAGCATAGCCCTAAAACGAGCCAGTCCCCAAAACGCGGGCTCAGGGGAATCGTTGGGAGGCTGTCATGGCTACACGGAAAAATATCCTGCTTCTATTCAGCAAAGTTCCTGAGGTGGGGAAAGTAAAAACCCGTCTCACTATTCTGAAGGACGGAATTTTTCAGCCGGAAGTGGCGTCGGCTCTCTATCATTGCATGCTCTTTGATGTGGTCGAAATTTCTATGGCGGCCCTGACCGCTCTTGAGTCGCGGCCGACGGCGGTCGACCCTCTCACTGGCGAGACCCTCACTGACGAATACGAGCTTTGGATATCTACCACCCCAGAGCCTAACGTTGCGGTCATGGAAAAGCTTTTTACCGATGCAGGTGAATGGCCCCGGTCCCTTACCGTCATTGCTGATACCGGTGCCAGCTTCGACGAGCACTATAACGATGCATTCAATCAAGCCTGGGCTGCCGGTGCCGATTGCTTGTTATCTATGGGGGCCGATATGCCAGCACTAACGGTGCCGGATATTGTGCGCGGCTTCGAAGCGCTGCAGGCCATCGACAGTCAAGATCGTCAGGCTCAAGCAGCCGGGGAGGCTCCTACGGGCGGCATTGTGCTGGCTCCCGATCAGGCCATGGGAGTGTCCGTGGTTGGTTGGACGCGGGGCACGGAATTTACCCATGATGGGGTCTATTACAACGAAACAGGCCTCACAGTGCTGCCGGCCTACATTGAAAAGGCGCGGGAAGCAGCGCTTCCGGCCTATTATTTGCCCCCTATTCCCGATGTGGACACCATGGGGGATTTGATGCATGCCGTCACGGTGGTGGAAGCCCTAAATTATTGCGCCGATTTCGATGGCAATACGCCTCCTTGGCGCACGGCTCAAGCACTCCAAGAAATGGGCTGGGCAGAAATCCGGGTACCCCCTAATGACCTGCGGGATCCCCGCGACGAAATTGATGTCTAAGCCTGCGGAGCTTCGGTAGGGGGGGGACGCCCGCAGCGTTCAGAATTGGGTACCTCCCCAAGGTGCAGAAGCGGATTGCACTTGCGGGGCGCGGATCGGGTAACGCCTGCGGGGCGCCAGAAGCGGATTAGACACGCCGAGCGTAGCAGCAATTAGGCGCGCAGAGCGTAGAAGGCCACGGCGCTCGCGGCGGCTACATTCAGAGAATCCACGCCATGATCCATGGGAATGCAAACGGTGTGGTCGCACTGAGCAAGGGTCTCAGGATTAAGCCCTTCTCCTTCGGTGCCAAAAAGTAAGGCTACCGGCGTGGGAGAAGCGGGGCCTGCGTTGTCAGCGGAGCCTGAGCCCGTAGCAGGGCGGCGCCCGGTTGCGGCGGCCAGCTCATCGAGGGTAATGGCGTGGTCGGAAAGAGCCATGGCGGCCGTGGTAAAACCAAGATCGTGGAGTTCACCTAAGCCTTCGCGAGCCCAATGATGCGGGTCAGAACCAATGCGGGCCCAAGGAATCTGAAAAACGGTGCCCATGGATACGCGCACCGCCCGGCGATACCACGGGTCATAACAGGCGGGGCTCACTAAAACGGCGTCTACGCCCAAGGCCGCAGCTGAGCGGAAGATGGCACCTACGTTGGTATGGTTGGTGATGTTCTCAAGGACGGCCACCAAACGAGCCTGATCCAGGGCTTCTGCCACGGTTAAGGGGCGCGGACGACGAAAGGCCGCCAGCGCTCCCCGGGTAAGCTCAAAGCCCGTGAGTTGCGCGAGCTCCTCATGGGGCGCCACCAGCACTTCAAGGTCTGGGTAGTGCTCGGTCATGGCGCTGATCAGGTCTGCAAGAGGCTCCAGCCACTTTTCTTCCATGAGCAATGACAGTGGTTCGAGTCCCGCCTCAAAGGCGCGCTCGATCACCTTGGCAGATTCTGCAATCAGGATGGCTTTCTCAGGCTCGATGCGACTGCGCAGGGCCACATCGGTCAGCCGGGCGTAACAATCCAGCCGCGGATCATCGAGGGTAGAAACGTAGCTGATAGACACGTCGGTCCTTTCCTGGGGCTCGGCTGGAGTGATTGGGGGTGGTTCTTGCAAAAGAAAAAGACCCCGATTGAAGTTTAGTTCAGCCGGGGTCTTTTTGAGTGTAGAGAGAAGAGTTACTTCTCCAGGGCAGCCAGCAAAGCTTCCTTCTGCTTGGAGCCAAGGCCTTGGATGCGACGCTCGGGCTGAATGCCCAGCTCCTCCATGAGCTTTTCCGTCTTCACTTTGCCGTAGCCAGGCAAAGCACCGATGAAAGCGCGAACCTTCATCTTGCCGACGACAGGATCACCACTTTGGGCCAGGAAATCAGCAGGGGAGATCATGCCCATGCCGAGCTTCTTGGTGAGCTCAGAGCGGGCAGCTCGGACTTCGCGAGCCTTCTCGAGGGCAGCGGCGCGCTGCTCGGGAGTCATGGTAGGTGCAGCCATTAAATTCTCTCATTCTCTTCAGGAGGCGACGTCTATTCTGCGTTGACGTGCCTCAACTCCGACTAGGTAGGGAAAATCCTAAATGACATTGGCCTCGAATGCACGAAAAATTATCGGAATAGTTGCAAAGTAACCTATTTATCCGTGAAAAACTGCCGTACGCCCATATCAAAGGGACCTTTGGCGGCTGAGAGCTTGGGGTGAGGGTGCCGGGCTTTGATGGCGGGAACCTCTTCGATTTCAACGAAACAGCGGCAAAACACTCGACCTCTGGCGGGTGATCGGACCGCAAAATATCGGGAACTTTCGGAGCTGTCGCTGGTTGAGCGTCCTGGGATTGACTATGCTGAGAGCAATACTTCAGGGCTGCACGGACTGCAGCCTTTATCAGAATCAGGGAAAGGATCGTTATGACTCAGGACTCCACGGCCACCGAATCTCAGTCCCAAGAGAACCAGGCTGTCCAACCGGAAGCGTCACGCTCTGAAGCCCTAGCGCGGAAAGCTGCTCCCGTTGATCACCCCGCCTTCTCTGAGTTTGTGGCCACCATTGCGGCCTTGCGTGCCCCCGATGGTTGCCCCTGGGATCGCGAGCAAACCCATCAATCCATTGCGGGCAATATGATTGAAGAGGCCTATGAGGCGGTAGATGCCATTGAGGCCGAAGACATTGCTCATCTTCGCGAAGAGTTGGGGGATGTGCTGCTTCAGGTGGTGCTCCAGAGCCAAATTGCTGCGGATGCTGGGGAATTTACCATCGATGATATCTGTGCTGACGTGGATGCCAAAATTGTGCGCCGCCATCCCCATGTGTTTGGCGATGTGCAAACTGGGGATGCTAACGAAGTCCTAGATTTGTGGGATTCGGTAAAAATGGCCGAGCGTCAGCAAGCCCAGGGCGAAGACGAGCAAGAGGCCGAGCCCCAGGGCCTGTTGGACGGCGTCCCGCGTAGTTTCCCTGCGTTGTTGCAGGCGCAAAAAATCTCCCGGAAAGCGGCAGCCAGTGGTTTTGAGTGGGATGAGCTTGGGGATGTGTGGGAAAAAGTGGCCGAAGAGATGGCGGAGCTGAAGGAAGCCTACGCGGCGGCTCCGAAGTCGGCTAACGGGAAGGTCCAACGAGATACCCCGGAAGCGCTCCAGGCTGCCCAGGCGGTGGACTTAGAGCTGGGCGATGTACTGTTTACACTGGTAAACGTGGCCCGTCGTATGGGCGTTGACGCTGAAAATGCGCTGCGCGCTGTGTGCGGAAAGTTTCGTCAGCGCTGGGCCTTTATGGAGGGCGCTGCTTGGGGTCAAGGGCGCACCTTGGAGTCCATGGATATCCAAGAGCTCGAAGCCTTATGGACCCAAGCTAAAGCCCTGGAGTAACGTGGCCCGTTCGGGTCTCACAGCACGTAATTTCGTCGTTTGGTACCGAGCGTGCCAGAATCCTCCACTTTGGTACGCGGTGCCGAAACCTCGGCGCTTTGGATGGCTTTAAAGTCCGTTTATCTACTATCGCGGCCGAAAATAATCATGAACAAGCCCGAACGCTCCCAAAGTTCCATAATGAGCAGATATTTTGCTTTAGCGCGATGGAGCGCGAAGGAAAAAGGGAGGAAGAAGAATGAAAATGAAGAAGTGGGGGGTTGTAGCTGTGGCCGTTGCCATGGTGGCTACCCTCGGATTGTTTGGCTGCGGTGGCGGCAACGACGCTAAGTCCGACAGCGGCAAAACCGATGCTGCTCAGCCCGAGGCTACGGAGCCTACCTATATTAAGGAAGGCACCCTTACGGTGTTAAGCTCGCCGGACTACCCGCCGTTTGAGAACTTGGAGAATGGCGAGATCGTAGGCTATGAGGTAGACCTGTTCCAGGCTATTGCCAACGAGATGGGCCTGAACCTGGAAATCGTGCCGCTGCAGTTTGACGGCATTATCCCGGCAATTCAGGCTGGCGGCCAAGGTGATGTTGGCGTTTCTGGTTTCTCGGTAGATCCCGAACGCGCTCAGCAAATTGACTTCACCGAGTCGTTCTACATTGACGACCAGGCTGTGGCCGTTATGAACGATTCTCCGATTACGGAAGAAAATGCTGCTGAGGAGCTGAACCAGGCCGGCGTGATCATCGCCGTACAATCCGGCACCACTGGTGAGGCCTATGTGCAGGAGAACTTCCCCAATGCCACGGTGCAGCCCTATGGCAACGGCACGGACTGCTTTGCTGCCATGCAATCAGGCCAGGCCAACGCTGTATGCACCAACCTGGCAGTGGTGAAGCGCATGCTGGCTGACGCCTATCCGGATGCTCACATGGTGCTCCAAATTGCTACCGGCGAAGAGTATGCTGCTGTAGTGTCCAAGGATAATCCGGCGCTGAAAGAGCAGCTGGACGCCGCCATCAAGAAGCTCGATGAAGATGGCACCATCGCTCAGTTGCAGGATAAGTGGTTCTAATTCGGTTCTACTCATACCGTTAAGCGTCAAGACCCTCCCGTAGCGTTTGGCTGTGGGAGGGTCTTGCCCGTAGAAGACTTCCGATGAGGTAATGCTATGAACACCACAGCTACTCCTAATGAAACCTCCCGTTTTCGCTCCAAGGGTGCCTGGTTGGCCCGTTTTGGAGCGTTTTTATTAGGTATCCTTTTGCTTCTATCGCTCATTCCCGCCCCTGCCTGGGCCTTGGACACAGCGAAGTGCACCGCGCGCCCCAACGGATCCACCGGATCGGAAGTCTATGGCGGTAGCGAAACCCGCGTTACCTGGGAAGGCCTTGCCGGTGCCGATGAGGCCATCACGGGTCTTGCGCTCACCTTCCCCGAAGGAACCACTTTCAGCTTGGATGATGCGCGCATTACCCTTCTTACTCCCGACCAGTCCCAGCGCCTTGGGTTTATTGATGCGGATTACACCGAAGATGGCGAAACCTTCATTGCGACCTTTGATGAAGCGGCTGAACCCGGTGGCTATTTCCGCGTGGAAATCTATGGCGTTTATTTCCCAATCGGAGGTGGCGAGATGGCCATCAATGGCTCCTACACCCTGGCCGATGGGAGTACGGTGGCCGTTGAGGACATTACCCCGATTACGGTTACCGGTGTGTCGCTGGTGGGCCAAATCACCAGCTTCTTAGCCGACCAAGAGTGGGTTCAGGCCTGGAACTCCAACCGCTTTTTGCGCATGTTCTTCAATCCCATCATCATTGTGGATAGCTTCCCGGTTGTATTCCAAGGCTTCTTGATGGCTGTGGCAATTGTGGCCATTGCCTTCCCGGTGGCTATTCCCATTGGCCTGTGTCTGTCGCTTATGCGTATGGCGAAGCTGCGCATTCTCCGGGGCATTGCTTCGCTCTATGTCAATGTGGTCCGCGGAACGCCGCTGTTCTTGCAAATCTACATTGCCTTCTTCGGATTGCCCTTAGCCGGTCTTGATATCGATAAGTTCCCCTTAGGCGTCATTGTGCTGTCTATGAACTCCGCTGCCTATTTGTGCGAGATTTTCCGAGCGGGCATCCAGTCCATTCCAAAGGGTCAAAATGAAGCGGCCCGTTCGCTGGGTATGAATAGCGCCCAAACCATGATCTTCGTCATCATTCCTCAAACCATTCGTCGCGTAATTCCTACGATGACCAGCGAATTCATCCTGCTCTACAAAGACACCTCCATGCTTGCTGCGGTAGGTGTCATGGAAGTGGTTATGTACGCGAAAACCATCGTGGCTTCTACGGGCTCCATTACCCCCTACATTGTGGCGGCTTGCTTCTATCTGGTTATTACGATCCCCCTGGCAAAGATTGTGGGACGTCTGGAAACCCGCCTGGCAGGCGAGGGACGTCGTCGCAAGCATCCGCCAGCCTCGGGTGGCAAGGGTGTGCAAGGCACCGACTCAGCGGGCGTGACGGCGTTTGTAACCGACGCACTAACCTCTCAGCCGGTTATTAAGAACACCATCGATGACGACCCTGTTGTGGCTCGCTAAGGCAGAGGAAGGATTGACCCATGAGTGAACTCAATCAGCAAACTCCCGCGCCTGCAACGGCCTCTCACGTCAAGTATGACGAACCGGTCGTGCGCATTAAGAATTTGCAGAAAGCCTTTGGCGATAACGTGGTGCTGCGCGACGTGAACCTGGAAGTCTATAAAGGCGAAGTAGTGGTGGTGTTGGGGCCTTCGGGTTCCGGCAAGTCTACGATGCTTCGTTGCATCAATCGCCTGGAGGAGCCCACGGGCGGTCAGATCTTCTTTGAGGATACCGAGCTTACGGATCCGAAGGTTGACCTTAATAAAGTGCGGGCGTCCCTTGGCATGGTATTCCAGAGCTTTAACCTCTTTCCCCATCTTTCCGCTAAGGGCAATGTGGCCTTGGCTCAGCGCAAAGTGTTGAAGCGCTCCAAAGAGGAGGCCGAGCGCATTGCGGTGGAGGAACTGGCGAAGGTGGGCTTAGCTGAGCGCGTGGATTATATGCCCTCAGAGCTCTCGGGTGGCCAGCAACAGCGCGTAGCCATTGCCCGTGCCTTGGCCATGAATCCCCACGTCATGCTTTTCGACGAAGCTACGTCAGCTTTGGACCCCGAACTGGTCCGTGATGTTCTGGGCGTTATGAAAGACTTAGCCCGCGAAGGCATGACCATGATTGTGGTTACCCACGAGATGGGCTTTGCTCGGGATGTGGCCGATCGCGTGATCTTTATGGATGGCGGTTTGATTGTGGAAGAAGGCACCCCTGAGCAGGTGTTTGACCATCCGCAATCAGATCGTACTAAAGACTTCCTGGGTCACATTAGCTAGTCCAGTCAGTCTCTGTTACAAGGCTATGAAAAAATTTCTTCCCCCAGTAGGGAATGCGGTACTGTATTGATGCCGAATTGATGGTATAACGTCACTGCTAGGCAAATCGAAAGGAGATTTTCATGCCGAAGATCGTCAATTCTTGGAATGATTGGGACCCGCTGAAGCACGTCATTGTTGGTCGCTGCGACAACGGAATGATTCCGCCGGAGGAGCCTGCTTCCTCGGAAAAGGTGCCGATTGATTCTGACATGCGCGGCATGTGGGGACTTCGTCCGTTGGAGTCCGTCGAAAAGGGCAATGCTGCTCTCGAGCGTTTGGTAAAGATCCTGGAAGATCGCGGTATCAAGGTTGATCGTCCCACGCCGTTGCAGTGGAACCAGAAGATCGGCACGCCCGACTTCACCAACGACTCCATGATGGGTTGCATGCCTCCTCGTGACGTATTGCTCACCATCGGTAATGAAATCATGGCTGCTGCTCAGTCTTTCCGCAGCCGTTACTTCGAGTATTTGGCCTACTGGCCGCTCATGGAGAAGTACTTCGAAGAGGATCCGGAGTTCATCTGGACCCAGGCACCGCGTCCGCGTTTGACGGATAAGTCCTACAAGCACAACTACTATGACGAGTCCATCTCTTTGGAAGAGCGCCTGGTGCGCACGGCCAACAAAGACTTCGTCACCACTGAAGTTGAGCCTATGTGGGATGCGGCTGACTGGATGCGTATGGGCAAGGACATCTTCGTCCAGCACGGCTTGACCACCAACCGTGCCGCCATGGACTGGATGCAGCGCTACCATCCCGACCTGCGCATTCATGCGGTGAACTTCCCGGGCGACCCCTATCCCATTCACATTGACGCTACCTTCGTGCCTCTCCGTGAAGGCCTGATCATCAACAACCCGGTGCGTCCGTTGCCCGAAGAGCAGCGCGCTATCTTTGAGGCCAACGACTGGCAGATCGTTCCCGCGGCAAAGCCTGCCCATGACGAGCCGCCGGCCCTGTGCTATAGCTCGGTATGGCTGTCCATGAACTGCTTGGTTCTTGATCCGAAGACCGTCGTGGTAGAGGCTTCTGAGGTCTATCAGATGGATCAGATGGACAAGCTGGGCATGAACGTTATTCCCTGCGATCTGCGCGACGCCTATCCCTTCGGTGGTGGCCTGCACTGCTGCACGGCTGACGTCTATCGTGAAGGTGAGTGCAAGGACTACTTCCCGAACCGCGTCAAGGATCCCACCTTGGTGCGTCCGGAGATGTGGGACTAACTCCACGCCTGCAACTGACGCAACGTTGCGACCTGTACAAAGCTCCCCACCGCGGTGGGGAGCTTTTTTTGATGCAGTAGAGAGGCGGAACTGGAGCTTCTCGACGGGTTTCTGGGTGTTCTTTCGCCCTAAAGGGGAAGTGGAGCGTCAGGTCAGTTTTCGAAACGCCCGTTCACCTTTAGGGGGAGAATCCTACGTCCCGCATAGCTTTTGAGGTGCCCTCTTGGCTAAGGAGGAAAAACTTCAGGGTGCGGGCTTTGTACGCGCAAACAAAAAGCCCCTCGCCGAGGCAAGGGGCTTAGCAGTGTAGCTTGGGGAAATGAGGGCTTGCACGCCCAGATCCTGCACTGGAGGCCTAGTGCTCCGGCTCCTGTTCTTTCGCCTCGCTAGAA
Source organism: uncultured Parvibacter sp. (assembly GCA_910587945.1). Taxonomy (GTDB): domain Bacteria; phylum Actinomycetota; class Coriobacteriia; order Coriobacteriales; family Eggerthellaceae; genus CAJUNI01. The sequence continues at coordinate 9,119 of CAJUNI010000017.1, read as the reverse complement.
GCACTCTGGCGGCCTAGGAAATGGATCGCTTGGGTGGGGCAGTGTTCTTTGCAGTCTAGACATCCCGTGCAGTCTTCCAGCGTCGCCGGTGTCGCAGAAGCCGCACAAATGTTTTCAGCGCAGCTTTGCTCGCAGACGCGACAGCCTTGCTCATAGCGACAGGCGCTTTCTTGAACCCGAGGTTTCGGGGCGCCGGGAAGGCGAACGTGAAGCTTCGCCATCAGGCCAAAGAAAAAGCCTAAGGGGCAGATGGCCGAACACCAACGGCGCAAAACCAGTACTTCAAGAATGAGCATGGCAGGAAATACAATGAGCTCCCAGCCAGGTTGCCAGGTGATGAGCGTGCGGCTCAGTGCGAAGAGGGCACCAAAGGTGAGCCCGATGGGGCAGATGAGGCAAAACACGGGGAAATGCACGATAAATGAAACGATAAGTAGCACTCCCAGTACTACGGCTTGGGCAGCCAGGTTATTGTGAGGGCGGCCGCAGGTGCTGCAACCGGGGGTTTCGCCCACGCGCCCGGTGAGGCCTCGGGGCTTATGACCCCCAAAGATATTGCGCAAAAGCGACGTGGGGCATACCCAGGAGCAAAACACGCGGCCCAGCAGCACAATCAGGACAAGCACAATAAGCACGCCGGGAAGAAGGGCCCAGGGAATCGAGCCGCTGGCCAGGGCAACTTCGCCAAATCCTACCGGACAGAGCAAGCAAAGGGTGCCCACATCGCCGTGGAAAAACACGGCCGTAAACGCCAGAGCCAAGACTACCAAGGCGAGAGCTATGCGAAGGTAGCGCATCTTATTCATGAGAGGACTCCTTGGGATTCAAGACATTGCGCCCGGCAGCAAAGGCGTCCGAGCTAATGGCGCCGGCCTCAGCTGCTGCTTGGCTTTGACGGCTGACCACATAGATGCCGCCATCCACCGTCGAGCGATCGTAGGCGCGCAATGAGGGTGCGGGGCAATCATGTTCGCAGAGGCCACAGCCGTCACAGAGGGTCTCATCTACATGGGGGCGCCCATGCTCGTCCAAGGTAATGGCGCCCTCAACGGGGCATACATCCGCGCAAACTGTACATCCGCCCCAATCCCAGGCAATGCACACATCTCGGATGACCTTGGCCACCCCAATGTTGGTTGCACTGGGCGCGTCGAAGTTCAAAGCGCCGGTAGGACAGACTTCAACGCACTTCATGCAGAAGTCGCAATAGCCCTCTTTAAAGTTCAATTCAGGGGTGCCCACCGTGGGGAAGTCCCAGCTCAAGGGGCGGGGTTGTACCAGGTGATAGGGACATACTTGGATGCAGCGGCCACAGCGATTGCAGCGCGCCAGAAGGTGCGCCTCATCCACCGCTCCTGGCGGCCTGAGCCATACCTGGTTGCCATCAGCAAAGGCCAGATAACCCGCACCGCCTAAGGCCACAAGCCCCACAGCAGCGACACCTGCAGCGCAGAAGCTGCGGCGAGAAAAGCTAGAGGTGCTGCCTTCAGTAGGAGAATCAGTCATAGGTTAGGCCTCCTTATGCCGTCATCTCGGCCAAAAGAGCGGCGTCTTCACGGAGGAAGGTTTCGGTAAAGGTAGCCAAGGAGCTATAGAAAGCGTCATCCGTAGCACGGCGCACATCTTCGCAGAACCGATCAATCCAGGAGAACAGGTGATCAGCTAAGAAGCGCTGGGATTGCTCAACTGCGGCGGTAGCCGCATCATCGCCCTCAGCAGTGTCTGCCTTCAAGAACGTCTGGGCGCGCTGGGCAAGGGTAGCCATAAAGGCCAGCTCTACAGCCAGATGATCTTCAGGTTCTTTGAACGATTCATCTTTTGCAAGACGCTCTTGGCGATAGACCGATACTACTTGCCCAAAGGCTTCTTGCATCATGATGCCACGATCTGAGGTATAGACCGACTCATAAGGAAACGCATGGCGTGCTGTGAGGGGTCCCATACCAAAAAAGACCCGATCAAAGGTAACTGCCAGCTGCTCTAAGGCGGCCTCGTCGATACCCTGGAGCGTCTCTTTGATGGCAGCGACAGCGCCATTTAAGGTCTCGTTGTCGCTTTCAAAGACAAAGGTGGTGGAGAGCTCATCGGCCAGAGCGGTATCCACTTCGCTTTGCCAGCAGCGAGAAAGCAAGCTGTAGACGTTCGCGCGATTTACCATGGTTTCAATTAACGCCGTCCGGGTGGCGGCATCCAAAGTGGTTTCTGACATCGGATCTCCTTTCGGCCCGGAGGCGAAACAAGAAGCACCAACAAAAAGCGAAGGACAAAAGGGGGAAGGGAATAGGAGGGCGTATTCCCTTCCCGAAACAACAGAGGGCTAGTAAATCAAGCTCTCCACCGAGGTGGCCATGGCATACATGATGATGCGGATAGCCACATTGCCAATAAGCAGGCAGATGAGCGTTGCCCAAAGCAGCCCGGCTGCTTGCTTAGCACCCGCGGCGGTGGCGCTGGCAGCGCCTGCATTGCCGCCTTCGGCCCCGGCAACTGCCACGGTGGCGCCAGAGGTGGGCTTGGGATTAGCGGCTGACTTCATGGACAGCGCGACCAAGATAGCCGGCAGGACCATGCCAAAGCCAACGGTACCCAGCCAGAACTCAAGAGCTAAGTCGCCCGAGATCAAGCGATCGATGGAGCGAGAAGCGTTGGGGTAGGGAGCCATAGCCATCCAAATCACGAAGAAGATGACGGTGGCAATGGATACGGCCACACCGGTCAGAGCCAGTTTCAAAGCGAAGCCAGAATCTTTCTGGTCGCCCTTCATGCAGACTACGGCCGCAGCGATGACCAGACCAAGGCCTAAGCCCGTACCCAGATACATGAGAGGCAGCGTTGCGCTATTCCAGATGGGACGCGCGGGCATCATGTAGGAGGCACCCGCAATAAGAGGCAGGGCAATGCCGGCGATCAGAGCCAACACACCCAGCACCTTAGAGGCACCGGAGTAATCCTTGCGTGCCAAGACGGTGTAGATCAACAACACGATAAAGGCAAAGCCAACACCAAAGAGTTCACGAGACAAACCGGAGTTCAGGTTGCCCAAGATGTGGAAGGCGCGATCAATGTTGCCCAGGTGGAAGGCGGACGCGCAGCCACCCACTACCAAAAGAATGAGGGCGGCTAGCGCCAAGGGGAACCGGACCTTCTTAAACGTGCCCTTGAGTTCGCCCACACCAAGAAACACCATGATGCCGGAGGACGCGCCCAAAAGGATGCTGAAAATCAGAAGAGGCCACTGTACTGCCATGCTTATTCACCACCCTTCCAGGTGCACTTATCCAAACCATAGGTGACGGAGGGCTTGTTGCCCACATCGGTAAGCTTGTGGGTTTGCTTAGCCGCAATCATCTTGCTTACGTCAGACTCAGGATCATCGGCATCGCCAAAGAAGCGAGCTTGGCCGGGGCAGTGACGCACGCAGGCCGGGGTTTTGCCGTCGTCTACCAAGTGAGCGCAAAGGGTGCACTTCTCGATAACGCCCTTGTCGGGAGCTGTGTCGTAGGTACGCACGCCATAGGGGCAGGCCATAACGCAGTACTGGCAGCCAATGCACTTGGAGTGGTCGACCAACACGATGCCGTCTTCGCGCTTATAGCTGGCACCGGTGGGGCATACGGACACGCACTCCGGGTTTTCGCAATGCTGGCAGGCTACGGGCAGGTAGTACATCTCCAAATCGGGATAGGTACCTGACGGGCCAATGGTGAGTACTTTGCTGTAGAACGTGCCAAGTCCCACGTTGTTTTCCTGCTTGCACACAACGGCGCAGGAGTGGCAGCCAATGCAGCTGTCCAAATCGATGGCCATAGTGTAGTGGGTCATATTATTTTCCTCCCTTCGCGGAAGCTCCCGTCGGCATGGCCACACCCTCGTCTTGGCCATCGGAGGCTAATTGCTCCCGGGTCAGCGGCAAGAAGATGCGCAGATCTTCGCTGGTCATGCAAATGTTGTCCGGGGCACCTTCTTCGGCCTTGTAGACCTTGCACAGGCCGCCGTAGTTGTCGGTACCAACCGCTGGGTCATAGGGACCATCGTTCTCGAACAGAATGTTGCAGTTGCAATCCAGAGCACCATGGAGGTCATCCTCGGCAGCACGCTCCGGGAACCACCAGTCATGCTCAACATGGATGGTGTCGGGGCTAATGGCGTCCGTGAGGTTTGCCCGCTGGCGAATGCGATCCACATAGGTTTCGATCCAGCACCAGTCATCCTGCTCGATGCCCAGCTTTTCTGCCGTCGCGGGGTTGATGTCCATGGTGGGGAACATGTGCACTTCGCGCATCCAAGGAGAATTGCGATACTCGGTGTGGAAGAAGGCATGGCTACGACCGCCGGTGATGAGGGTGTAGGGATACTCTTCCAGCAGATCCGGGCGAGAAACCTTGGTAATAGGCGGCTCAATGTACATGGGCAAAGGACCGTTGCCGTAGAGCAGCAAGTCTTCGCTCCACAGCTCCATCTTGCCGTTGTCAGACTGCGGATGAGCGGGGATAACCGTGCCGTCGGGCAGGGTAGTGCCGGGGAAACGGTAGACCGAACCCATCTTGTTGCCACGATACATGGTGTTAAAGCCAGGACGGAAGTCGCTCGTCTTGCGCATAAAGCCCGTCTCGTACTTCGGTGCACCCTTCACGTCAGTCATTTGTACGCCAGTGACCGAAATGCGATTGCGGAAGTCCTCGAAGCTATCGCAGGAGAGTTGCGGGGGAAGGGTAGCAGGGCCCTTCACCATGTAATCGAAGAACTCGTACTTGTCCTTCCAGTACATATCAACATCCATGTACTTAGCAAACTCAAAGCAGATATCCATGTCGTCTTTGGCTTCGCCTAAAGGTGCATGGAAGGGCTGGCGAATGAGATAGGTGTGGCTCGTGGGATAGCCATGGCCAGAGTGAGCCCACTCCACGCGGTCCACCTCGTTGGGGTGCGCTGCCGGCAGGATGATATCTGCTAACTCACCGGAGGGCGTCATGAAGATATCCACGTTCACGAAGAAGTCGAGGTTCTTGAAGCCGTCGATGATCTCCTTGCCGTCCTCAATGGAGAGGATGGGCTCTGAAGTCTGCTGCCAGTAGCCATGGATTTGGAACGGATCGCCCTGGGCCATAGCCTTAGCGGTCACTGCACCAAAGCCACCTTGCTGACCATAAATAACCTGGCCGCCGGAGTTTTGGGTTACTTCCTTAAGCTCGCCGGTGGCGTCGTCGGCCTGCAGAATGGTCTGATAGCCCGTGTTCTGGCACACCGAGAGCTTCTTGATGTTCATGGCGGTTTGCTTGCGGCGCGCACCCATGCGTCCTTGCTGGTTGGGCACCACGTCGAACATGAAGGAGTCGTAGCCGGTTGCAGGCTCGCGGCCAATGTTGTTGCCACTCTTGGTGTCGAAGTTGCCTGCCAGCGCCATCATGATGGTCAGTGCCTGAGAAATGCCGGAGGTGTTCACCGAGAACTCGACCTTCTGGCCGCGGGTGAAGCAGGCATGGGGCGATGCATCGATGTAGTAGCCGATGGCTTCGCGAATCTTATCCTCGGGCAGTTCGCAGAACTCAGCGGCGCGCTCGATGGTCCAGGGAGTCACATGCTCTACCAGGATGTCCCAAGAGGTGCGATAGGTCTTGCCGTCAATTTCGCGACCCTTGCCATCGGGGGTGGTCAGAGCCGGAACGGCATCGGGGACAATGTTGCCCTCTTCATCCAGCCATTGGAACGCCTTCGGGCCGCCAACGCCCTGCTTGTTCTGCCAGTCACCAGACCAGTAAATGAGCTGATCATGAGCCTCATCCCAGGCGGGATAGAGCTCCTCGTTGCCGCCTTCGCGCATGAGGGATTGACGCAGCTGATAGCCCGTACCCTCTTCGTCAATGAAGAAGGGAGCGTTGGTGTACTGACGGGCAAACTCGGTGGCGCACTTCTCCGAGTGAATGATTTCGTTAATGAATGCCAAGACCAAGGCCATGTCAGAACCCGGGCGAATGGGAAGCCAGAGGTCGGCCTTAGAAGCGGTGCAGGTAAAGCGCGGGTCGACGCAGATGACTTTAGCGCCGCGCTCTTGGGCCCGCTTAACGGTGAGCCAGTCATAGTAGCCACGGCTGCGCTCTTGGCGGCACCAAATCAGGATGCAGTCGGTGTTGTTGCCGTCCCAACCGGTGTATTGGGTCTCATCACCGTAGAGACGCTGGCTGGTGAAGTAAGAACCTACCCAGCACAGGTTGCCTACACCAAAGGTGGCAGTGGAGCCCAGTTCAAGCCAGAGCTTATTGATAGCCTGGAACTGGAGCATGTCGCGGCCGGTACCATACTGGTGAGCAATGGTGTGCCAGCCATAGGTTTCGCCAATTTCTGTGAAGCGCTTAGCAGCCTCTTCGTAGGCCTCGTCCCAGGTGATGCGCTTCCACTGGCCGGAGCCCTTTTCGCCTACGCGCTTCTGGGGATAACGCACGCGGGTAGGGTTGTAGAGCTCTTGGGGGATAGCAAACGCACGACCGCACAGGGTGCCTTCGCTAAACAGATCGGGATTACCCTCAATCTTGGTCAGACGTCCGTTTTCTACCGTACCAAACAGGGCACAACGGCCATAGCATTGGCGGCAGGCACTCGGAATGACCTGGATGTCGTCAGCCGATGAGCCATCAGCGCTGGGTTCAGCGAAGGCTCCTTGGGCGCTTCCCAGCACCAAAGCCGATGCTGAGGCCACGGCCGATGCTTTCAGGAAGCTGCGACGGGATAGCTTCAAAGCCATGTTCTCCTCCTCTTCTCCAAACGATAAAGGAGGGTTCAAAAGCAGAGCTTCGCCCAAAACGAGATCGTCCGATTCTTTGGAGGATTTCGCTGCCGCGACGATTCCCCTTTTCGTCTCTGCGGCTAGAAATCCCTGTCGAATCCCGCGTGATGTCCCCTCCTCATCATCAGATTGATAGCTTGTAAATAATTAGCTATGCAACTAATGATGACGAAATAGTAACATCTGCAACTAAAATTGCAAGAGGTTTGGGTGAGATAGATGGGGAAATTGATGCGTCCCTACTCGTCTACCAGGGTAGAAGCGTTTTCCTGAAGACGCTCAAGAACGTCGAAGAACACATCAAGATCTTCGTCGCTAATGCCTTGGGCTAAGGCATCCTGGCGCTCGGAAGCCACAGGCTCAATTTCAGAGAGCAGGGCGGAGGCCGCGGGAGTGATGTCTACAATGTTGGCCCGCCGATCATGAGGATCTTGGGTGCGCGTAACTAACCCGCGTTCCACCAAACGATCCACCGAACGAGCGATGGTTGCCGGCTCTCGCAAAAGCATTTCGGCCAGCTGCTTTTGGGTCATGGCGCCATGATCCTCCAGCTGATTGAGGGCATTCCATTGGCTGGGGGTAAGGCCGAAAGAGGCAAGACTCAGTTCCAGGCTTCGGGCAAGAAGGCGCTGCGTGGCATAGACCTGGTAACCAATGAACTCACGATGGCGGTGCTTTTCGACCATGGTGATCCTTCCCCTGTGTAATGAAATGCAGTTCGGAATATACGCTGTTTTAGCCAATCTGGAGTCAAACTTTGGTGCAACGGTGCCTCCGCTCCGGCTGCGTCCCTTGCCTTGCCGGATTTTGCGGAGATTACGCAGGTTTTGAACGAGTACAATGCCCCCCGATAGAGCGTGAAATGAGAGAGAAAAGCAAAGGGGTAATCCATGGAGGGCGGCTTTAGCTGGAAACGAGCGTTCATCTTGGCAGGGGCTTGCATTGCCTTGGTGATTGGATCGGGCTTTGCCACCGGACAAGAACTCGTGCAGTACTTTACCGCCTATGGGCTCGGGGGTCTGTTAGTAGTTGTCACCTTTGCACTCATCTTCATCTATTACAACCTGAGTTTTGCCCGGGTCGGCTCTGAGCAGCACTATGAAGTGGGCAACGATGTCTTTCGCTATTACTGCGGGAAGTATCTAGGCACCTTCTTCGATTACTACTCCACCATCTTTTGTTACATGTCGTTTTTCGTCATGGTAGGGGGCGCCGCCTCGACGCTTCAGCAGGGTTTTGGGTTGCCCGTTTGGGTGGGTGGCGTGTTGGTAGCTGCTATTGTGGTGGCCATCGTGTCGCTGGGGCTCTCTAAGCTGGTGGACATCATTGGTGTCATCGGGCCGCTGAAGATCGCTTTCTTTATTGTTATTGGTGCCATTGTGTTGGGGATGGATTGGCCTCAGCTTCCCGAAGGCCTAGAAGCCATTGCCACCAATCAGTTAGCGGGGGCTACGGCCGACGAAGGCATTGTAAAGGCGGGGGAGAACTGGCTTATTGCCGGGTTATCCTACGCGGGCTTTGTGCTGCTTTGGTTCGCGAGCTTCATGACACTTTTGGGGGCGAAGAATAATCGCCGGAGTCTGAATGTGGGCATTGTGTTGGCTACGGTCGTGATTTGCGCTGCTATCGTCATCATTTACTTTGCCCAGGTCGCCAACATTAATACGGGGCACGGGGATTTGTTTGTATGGAACGCCCCGATCCCTAACTTAATTCTGGCCGACAAAGTATGGCCGCCGCTTTCCTATGTCTATGCGGTGGTGGTATTTATTGGGATCTGCGCCACGGCCGTGCCTCTGCTCTATAATCCCGTGGCCCGTTTTGCGAAAGAGGGCACGCCGCGGTTTCGCCTGTTAGCTATTGGGCTTGGCGTAGCGGGGCTGATCATCGGTTTGTTTGTGCCCTACCGGACCTTGGTTAATACGGTCTATGTCATTAACGGATACATCGGAGCGCTTCTGCTTATTTTTATGGTAGTGCGCAGTGTGCGGGATTTCCTCGCGCGCAGAAACAAGGCCGCCGATGAGAGCACTGCAGACTCCCTTGACTAGGTCTTGGCCGCCTGAATAGACCCAAAATGAGCGCTGACCGGCGTTCTTTCACGTAATTGCTGTTACCGTCCCGTTAAATGAGACCCAGAGTGGGCCTAGAGTGCGTTAGACTACTAGCACTCGTTCTGCCCTGTATTCAACAGGCAGTTAGCAGGTCGATGCAGTGATTTCCCATTGACCCGTAGATTGGTTGGTTGAACGCAGTGGCGGATCCATGGAAGGCCCCATGGGTATTGGATGCGCCCAGCGAGGTCTTCACAACCGAAAGGTGGGTCTATGACTACCAC